>DATFTK010000027.1:0-9167 GCA_035262005.1 Gaiellaceae bacterium
CGTCCGCGGCGGCATCGTCCTGGTCGTCGCGCTCGCGGGAGCGCTCTTCAGCCTCGTCGGAGCCTACGTCCTTGCGCGCGCGAGCAAGGAGAGCCTCAACGTCCGCGGCGCGTTCCTGCACGTCGCCACCGACGTCGCCGCGTTCGTGGCGGCCGCGCTCGCCGGCGGGCTGATCCTTGCTACGGGGTGGAACCGGCTCGACCCGATCGCCAGCCTCTTCGTCGCGGCGCTGATGCTCTGGTCGAGCGCGCAGCTGCTGCGCGAGTCCACCAAGATCTTCCTCGAGCGCGCTCCGGACGACGTCGATCCGGAGGCGATCGGCCAGGCGCTAGTCCACGAGAGCGATGTCGTCGAGGTGCACGACCTCCACGTCTGGACGGTCACGAGCGGCTTTCCGGCGCTGTCGGCGCACGTGCTCGTCGAACCGGGCGCCGACTGTCACGCTGCGCGGCGGCGGCTCGAACAGCTCCTGGCCGAGCGGTTCGCCATTTCTCACACGACGCTGCAGGTCGAGCACGCCGAGCCGGCGACGACCCGGGTCTCCGTCGGGGACGCGGTCGCGCGCCGCACGCCTGTCGAGCGCCGATAGTCTCCGCCGAATGCCCAGCCTGGCAGGCAAGTCGGCGGTCGTCACCGGCGCGTCCAGCGGGATCGGCGCGGCAACGGCGCGGGCGCTGGCCGCCGAGGGGGCACGCGTCGTCGGCGGCGCCCGCCGGACCGACCGCATCGCGCCGCCGGTCACGCCGCTCGAGCTCGACGTCACGGACCCGCAGAGCTGTGAGCGGTTCGCGCAGGAGGCGACCGAGACGCTGAGCGGGATCGACATCCTCGTCAACGCCGCCGGGCTCGCCCTCGGGCGCGATCCGTTCGACGACAGCACCGAGGAGGACGAGCGGCGTGTCCTCGAAACGAACGTCAACGGCCTGATCCGGATGACACGGCTCTGCCTTCCGCATATCCGTGACGACGGCCACATCGTGAACATCGGTTCGATCGCCGGCCGACAGGCGTACGAGAAAGGATCGCTCTACGTCACCTCCAAGTTCGCCGTCCGCGGCTTCACCTACGCGCTGCGCGAGGACTTGCTCGGCCGGCCGATTCACGTCTGCACGGTCGACCCCGGCCTGGTGGAGACCGACTTCTCGCTCGTCCGCTTCCGCGGCGACGAGGAGACCGCAGGCAAGGTCTACCAGGGCGTCGAGGCGATGAAGCCGGAGGACATCGCAGAGTGCATCGTGTTCGTCGTCACCCGGCCTGCACGCGTGAACGTCGACGAGCTGGTTGTCAAAGCTCTTGCGCAGTCGTCCGGCGGGCGCATACTGCGGTCCGAGAGCTGATGAGCGGCGAGCTTCGCATCCTCGAAGGTGCGACCTTCTGCATCTGCGACCGGCTGGGCGACCTGCACGGCAACGTCGAAGGCCTGTTCTCGGAGGACACGCGCTTCCTCTCGATGCTCAAGCTGACGATCAACGGGCAGCGGCCGTTGCTGCTCTCGTCGGACAAGATCGAGTACTTCTCGGCCGCGTTCTTCATGCGCAACCCGCTGACCGACGGACTGGCGCCGGACGTCCTCTCGATCCGCCGCGAGCGCTTCGTCGGCGACGGCATGCAGGACTCGTTCACGATCCAGAACCAGAGCATGGAGCGTGTCGAGTTCGACGTCGAGCTCGACGTCGGCGCCGACTTCGCGGACATCTTCGCGGTCAAGGACTTCGACTTCGCGCTCGGCGACCCGTTGCGTGCGAAGCCGCTCCCGGACCCGCGACCGGTGGAGTACGAGCGCGAACGCAACCAGTTCCTGATCGCCGACAACGGCGACCTGCCGCTGAAGACACAGGTGATCTTCTCGGAGCGCGGCGAGGTCGACGGCTCGAGGATGGTCTTCCACCTGTCGCTCGAGCCGCGCGAGCGCTGGGGCCTGCACGTGGAGGTCTTCCCGCTGCCGGACGGAGAGCTCGTCGCGCCGCGGTTCGCCGAGCTGCGCTTCGGCGAGGAGGTCGGACGCGTCCGCGACTCGCTGGCGGCGTGGCAGCTGCGGGTGCCGCAGCTTCGCTCGTCGTGGGATGCGCTGTCGCGCGCGTTCGGACAGTCCGTCTCCGACCTCGCGTCGTTGCGGATGCGGTCGGACAACGGCGCGATCGGCAAGCTGCCCGGCGCCGGCGTGCCGTGGTTCATGACGGTGTTCGGCCGCGACACGATCATCACGTGCCTGCAGACGCTGCTCTTCGGACCTGAGCTCGCGCGAACCGCCCTCGAGGTGCTTGCCGACCTGCAGGCCAAGGAAGACGATTCCTCGCGCGACGCGGAGCCGGGCAAGATCGTGCATGAGGTGCGTCACGGCAAGGCCGCGCGCACGTGGCACGAGCGGTACTACGGCACCGCCGACGCAACGCCGCTCTACCTCATCCTCCTCTCGGAGGTCTGGCGCTGGACGGACGACGCCGCGCTCGTGCGTGATTTGAAGGGCCCCGCGCTGGCGGCGCTCGAGTGGATCGAGAAGTACGGCGACCGCGACGGCGACGGCTTCGTCGAGTACGAACGCCGGACCGAGCACGGGCTCGAGAACCAATCGTGGAAGGACTCGTGGGACTCGCAGCGCTTTCACGACGGCGCGCTCGCGAAGACGCCGATCGCGCCGTGTGAGGTGCAGGGCTACGTCTACGACGCGAAGCGGCGCATCGCCGAGCTCGCGCGCGACGTCTGGCGCGACCGTGAGCTGGCGAACCGGTTGGAGCGCGAGGCCGACGAGCTGCGCAAGCGCTTCGACGAGGCGTTCTGGGTCGAGGACCGCGGCGGCTTCTACGCGCTCGCGCTCGACGGCGACAAGGTGCAGGTCGATTCGCTCTGCTCGAACATCGGCCACCTGCTCTGGAGCGGCATCGTGCCGCCGAAGCGCGTCGATGCCGTCGTCGACCAGCTGATGGGCGACGACCTCTGGTCAGGTTGGGGTGTGCGCACGATGTCGACGGCGGACGCCGGCTACAACCCGCTCTCGTACCACAACGGCACCGTGTGGCCGCACGACAACTCGCTCATCGCAGCGGGTCTTGCGCGGTATGCGCGGTGGCCCGAGGCGCAGCGCGTGATCCAGCGGATGCTGACGGCCGCACAGCACTTCCACTACCAGCTGCCGGAGGTGTTCGCGGGCATGCGCCGCTCCGAGACGCCGTTCCCGATCGCCTACCCGACGGCAGCACGCCCGCAGGCCTGGGCCGCCGGCACGCCCGTGTTGCTCCTGCAGACCCTGCTCGGGCTGCAGCCCGACCGTCGCCGCCACTCGCTCGAGTCGGTCGCGCCGCCGGAGCTGCCGTCTTGGGCCGGGACGATCCGGCTGTCGGGCATCCGCGCGTTCGGGACGCTGTGGGACGCTCGGCTCGACGACGGCATGGTGCGCGTGGAGGCAGCATGAGGATTGCGGTCCTCGCCCCCGCGTGGTTCGCCGTCCCGCCCACGGGTTACGGCGGCATCGAGTGGGTCGTCGCCTTGCTCGCCGACGGCCTCGTCGACGCGGGCCACGATGTGACGCTCTTCGCCTCGGGCGACTCGCGTACCAAAGCGAAGCTGGCAGCCGTCTTCCCGGAGGCACCGAGCCGGCAGATCGGGCGCACCTTCTGGGAGCTGAAGCACGCCCTCTCGTGCTTCGCGCGCGCGGACGAGTTCGACATCATCAACGACCACACGGGCATGCTCGGCGCGGTTCTCGGCGCGACGACCCCGACACCCCTCGTCCACACCGTGCACGGACCGCTCGATGGCGAGCCCGGCGAGATCTACGAGCTGATCGCGAAGGTCGCGCCGCAGGTCGGGCTGATCTCGATCTCGATGAACCAGCGCAAGCCGCTGCCGCACCTGAACTGGATCGCGAACTGCCACAACGCGCTCGACTTCTCCGTCTACCCGTCCAAGCCGCACCGGGGCGACTACCTGCTCTTCCTCGGCCGTCTGAGCCCCGACAAGGGCGCACACCGTGCCGTCGCCGTGGCGATGGAGACGGGGCTGCCGCTGAAGATCGCCGGGAAGCTGCAGGAGCCGAAGGAGCGCGAGTACTTCCACGAGCTGGTCGAGCCGCATCTCGTCGGCGGGATCGAATACCTCGGCGAGGTCACGCACGGCGAGAAGGTCGAGCTGCTCCAGAACGCGCGCGCGACACTCTTCCCGATCGAGTGGGAAGAGCCGTTCGGCCTGGTGATGATCGAGTCGATGGCGTGCGGCACGCCCGTGATCGCGACCCGTTGGGGCGCCGTTCCAGAGGTCATCGACGACGGCCGCAGCGGGATCATCGTCGACAGCTACACGGAGATGCCGGCTGCGCTCGAACGGGCTGACGCGCTCGACCCGCTCGAGCTCCGGCGCTACGTCGAGGAGGAGTTCTCGCCCGAGCGCATGGTCCGGGACTACGTCGCCGCCTACGAGGCGGCCATTGCGGCGGCCGGCAGCCGGTAGTTCCGGACTGCGCGGGCGGCGAAGACAGCCGCCGTCGTCACCAGGATCCAGACCGCGCCGAAGACGAGGTACGCCCACATCCCACCGCTGGCCGTGATCGGTCAGGCGAGCGTGTCCGAGCGGCAGGAAGACGCGCTGCCAGCAGCAGGAAGAAGTTACGGCCTACTTCGCTTCTCCCAGTAGCGCTTCAAGCCCGCGTAGGACTGCCAGAAGGGCATCGCGCGCGCGTAGCTTTCGTCCGCATCCTGCCCGACAGTCCTCGTGAACTCCTCTTCTGTTACACCCTCGAGCGCGACCCACTCCTCGAGCCGGCGCCGAAGCTCGGCGAGGTGGCGCGCGACGTCGTCCGCAATGCCGAAGTGGACGAGCGCGAGCCGCGCCGGCGCGCGCCGTTCGAGCTCGTCGATCGTGCGCAGCCAGGTGTCGAGGTCGAACTCCGGCGGCGGCGTGGGCGGGAGCACGTGGCAGTGCGGCTGGATGCGGACGCCCGCGGCGTCGCCGGCGTAGAGCGTCCCGTCGTCTGCCAGGTAGCAGACGTGATGGCTCGCGTGACCGGGAGTGGGGAAGCACTCGAGCCCCAGCACGCGCTCGCCGACGATCCGCACGTTCGCCTCCGGGACGGGGGCCAGCTCGCCCCAGAGTTCGTCGAACGCGTCGCCGTAGAGGCGGCGTGCGCTCGCCTCGAGCCGGCTCGGATCGACGAGATGCGGCGCGCCGATCGCCGAGACGTGCACCGCGAGGTCGGGGTGCTCGCGGACGAGGACGCCGGCCGCGCCCGCATGGTCGAGGTGGATGTGGGAGAGGAGCAGGTGGCGGATGTCCTGGAGGGCGAGACCGTGCGAGCGCAGCCCCTCCTTCAGCGCTTCGATGCACACGGTCGGGCCGCAGTCGAACAGGACGGGGCCGCCGTCGGTTTCGACGAGGTACGAACCGATGACGCGCGGCGCGCCGAGGTGGAGAAGGTCCAGCGGTTCCGTGGCGCTAAGCGTGCGTCGCCGACCGGACGAGCGCGGCCTCGAGGTCGGCGACGAGATCCTCGGCCGACTCGAGCCCGACCGACAGTCGGACCAGGTTCTTGGGTGCGGCGAAGGGCGAGTCGGCCGTCGAGGCATGCGTCATGCGTGCGGGGTGCTCGATCAGGCTCTCGACGCCCCCGAGCGACTCCGCCAGCTTGAAGATCTTCGTGCGGGCGACGAGCGCGACGGCCTCCTCCTCCGACTCGGCGAGGAAGGAGATCATCCCGCCGAAGTGTCGCATCTGTTTTGCGGCGACGTCGTGACCGGGATGGGTCGGCAGGCCCGGATAGAGCACCTGCTCGACCAGTGGGTTCCGCGAGAGCCAGAGCGCTACCACTTCGGCGTTTTGCGAGTGTCGCTGCATCCGAACGGCGAGCGTTTTGATGCCGCGCAGCACGAGCCAGCAGTCGAACGGCCCGGGGACGGCGCCGAGCGACTTCTGTAGGTACTGCAGGCGCTCGGCGATCGTCGGGTCGTTCGTGGCCGCGAAGCCGCCGACCACGTCGGAGTGGCCGCCGAGATACTTCGTCGTCGAGTGCAAGACGATGTCGGCGCCGAGCTCGAGCGGCCGCTGCAGGTACGGCGTCGCGAACGTGTTGTCGACGACGACGAGGGCGCCGGCCGCGTGTGCGGCCTCTGTAGCGGCGCGGATGTCGATCACGTTCAGCAGCGGGTTTGTCGGAGTCTCGAGCCAGACGATCCGCGTCCGCTCGTCGAGGTGCTCGGCGAGGTTGTTGCTGAGCTCGTCTGCGGTCAGCCAGGTGAACTCGTAGCCCTTCGGCTCGTACACCTGCGAGAACATCCGGTAGACGCCGCCGTAGACGTCGTTGACCGAGACGACGCGGTCGCCCGGCGAGACCAGGTGCATGATCGTCGTCACGGCGCCGAGCCCGGACGAGAACGCAAGCCCGTGCTCCGCCGACTCCAGCGACGCGAGGCAGACCTGCAGTGCCGTCCTCGTCGGGTTCGAGACGCGCGCGTAGTCGTAGCCCTTGTGCGCGCCCACCGCCTCCTGCACGTAGGTGGACGTCTGGTAGATCGGAACCGTCAACGAGCCCGTGGCGGGATCCGGTTGCTGTCCCTCGTGAATCGCGCGGGTCTCGAAGTCCATCAGTGCTCGATGCTACCCGCGCCGACGAAGGATGCGAGCTCGCGCAGCGGCTTCGTCAGCGAGACCGGCTTCGCCCCCGGTTGCCAGTGGAGCGCCTCGACACGGAGGACGCTGTGCTTGCGGTCGAACACGGGCTCGACGCGCCCGATCAGACGGTCCCCGCGCAGGATCGGCAGCACGTAGTAGCCGTACTCCCGCTTCGCCTTCGGCACGTACATCTCGAGGCGGTAGAAGAAGTCGAAGAGCGCGTGTGCGCGGTCGCGGTCGTGGATCAGCCGGTCGAACGGGGAGAGGAACGTCGTCCGCAACGGGACGCGGCCGTCGACGGCGTCCGGATGCGCTTCCCACTCGCCGTTCCTCCGCATGCGAACGCCGAGCGACTGCCAGCGCTTCTCCTCGAGTAGGCGCTGTGCTTCGGGCCACGGGATCGTGTCGACGTCGGGGTAGCGGCGCTCGGCGAGGTCCCACAGCCGCTGCTTGCCGCTGCGGCCCGCGACCGCAACGAGTCCGTGCGCCTCGAGGATCATCAGCATCAGCGCGACCTTGCGGCTGCCCCACCACTCGTGCGGGTCGCGCGAGACCATCAGGTCGGCTTCGATGTCCCGTGAGAGCAGCGGACCGCGGTCTTCGAGCTCCTTCAGCACGAACTGCTTGAAGCGTGCATTCGTCTTCAGGAACTCCTCCTGGCGCTGCTCGTATAGTTGCTTGCCGCGCGGGCGCAGCATCCGCGCGCGGATCAGCGGGTAGTCCTCGATCGGGCGGATGAAGGCGTTCCACTCGAACAGCTGCCGCTCCTCCCACAGCAGCCGGTCGAGCTCGGCGGCGTCGAACGGGCCGAGCCGGCTCCAGAGCACGAGGAGCTGCGGCGGTGCGACCGTCGAGATCGGATCGATCTGGAGGAAGCCGAGCTTCCTGACGGTGTCGAGCACGCCCGAAGCGCTGCCGTCGAGCAGCTGCGCGCGCACGGCGATGCGCCGCGCCTGTGCAAGGCTGACGATCCTGGACTTCACGGAGTTCACACTCTCGCAGCTCCCACCTGCGCCACAGCGCGTGCTCGAGGTCGGCTGCGGCCACGAGGGCGGCGTCGCGCCGGCCCTGGCCGCAGCCGGGTACGACGTCGTTGCGATCGACCCCGAAGCACCGGCAGGGCCGCTCTATCGCCGCGTCGCGCTCGAGGACTTCGAGGATCCGGGTCCGTTCGGCGCGGTCGTCGCCGGGCGTGTGCTCCACCATGTGCGCCCGCTCGAGCCGGCGCTCGGCAAGCTGGCCGGCCTCGCGCCGCTGCTCGTGGTCGACGAGTTCGCGTGGAACCACATGGACGAGCCGTCCGCCGACTGGTACGAGGGCCGGCACCGGCTGCTCGTGGCCGCCGGGCGTGAGCCGAAGGGGCCGCCGGATCTCGCCGAATGGCATCGGCGCCACGCTGACCTCCATCCCTACGAGACGCTGCGAGCGGCTCTCGACGCACGCTATGAAGAGCAGTACTTCGAGTGGGGGCCGTTCTTCTACCGCTGGCTCGACGGGCCCGCCAGCGAGGCGCTCGAGGCGACGTTGATCGACGCCGGCGCGATTCGGCCGATCGGGTTCCGCTACGTCGGCAGGCCGCGTCGCCGCTAGAGCACGCTCGCCGTCTGCTCCTCCCGCGACTCGCGGTAGTCGGGGCCGAGAGAGGCTTCCAGCTTGGACTCCAGCTCACCGTCGGCCGCCAGCTCCTCCACGATGTCGGCGCCGCCGATCAGCTCACCTTTGACGAACACCTGCGGGATTGTCGGCCAGCCGGAGATCGCCGACAGCTCTTGGCGGATCGCCGGATCCGGCAGGATGTCGACCGTCGTCACAGGCGCGCCGGCTTCGCGCAGCGCGCGCAGCGCGCGGTCGGAGTTCCCGCACATGACGAACTGCGGCGAGCCCTTCATGAAGAGCGCGACCGGCTCGTTGTCGATGACGTGCTGAATGCGCTGCCGCAAGTCGTTCATTCGCTTCCTTTCGTCTTGATCCGGAGCTCGTGGATGGTGCCGTCGCGCAGCGGTTCCGCCAGCGCGTCGTTGACGAGCCTGTGCTGCTCGAGCAGCGGCAGCCCGTCGAAGCGCGGTGACGTTACCGTCACCTGGAAGTGGTCGCCGCCGCCGGTGCGGTCCTCGACACGCACCTCCGTCGCGTCGGGGAACGCCTGGTGCAGCAACAGCTGCAGCGGTCCGGTCGCCATGCCGCGATGGTAGCGGCGAGAATCTGCGCCATGGCGACCGAGCTCGGCCAGGGCCTAGGCGGTTTGGCGGTGGTGCGCGAGGTACTCGAGCAGATCGGAGCGCGTTAGCACCCCGACGGGCTTGCCGTCGGTTGCAACGACGACGGCGTTTGTCCTGCCGGTGAGCGTCGCAAAGACTTCGTCGAGCGTCTGGCTCGCGTCGACCGCGGCGAGTGGAGGTTGCATCGCCGCCGCCACGTCCTCGTGCAGTGCATCCGGATTCTTGAAGACGCGGTCGAGCAGGTCGCGGTCCTGCAACGAGCCGATCACGTCCGCGAGCGACGCGAGGCTGCCGTCGCGCACGACCGGCAGCTGCGAGATCGAGTAGCGCTGCATGACGTTGATCGCCTCC
>DATFTK010000028.1:0-9764 GCA_035262005.1 Gaiellaceae bacterium
AAGTCCTCGCTCGCCTTCGACACCATCTACGCCGAGGGCCAGCGCCGCTACGTGGAGAGCCTCTCCGCCTACGCGCGCCAGTTCCTCCAGATGATGGAGAAGCCCGACGTCGACTCGATCGACGGGCTCTCGCCGGCGATCTCGATCGACCAGAAGACGACCTCGCGCAACCCGCGCTCGACGGTCGGAACGGTGACGGAGATCTACGACTACCTCCGCCTGCTCTACGCCCGCGTCGGACGGCCGCACTGCCCGGTCTGCGGCAAGCCGATCTCCGGCCAGAGCCAGGAGTCGATCGTCGACCAGATCCTGCAACTGCCCGAGCGCACCCGCTTCACGGTGAACGCGCCGGTCGTCCGCGACCGCAAGGGCGAGTACAAGGACGTGTTCGAGGAGCTGCGCAACGAAGGCTTCACGCGGGTGAAGGTCGACGGCGAGCAGCGGCTGCTCGAGGAAGAGATCACGCTCGACAAGAAGTTCAAGCACACGATCGAGGTGGTCGTCGACCGCCTCACGATGAAGCCCGACCTGCGCACGCGGCTCGCGCAGTCGGTGGAGACCGCGGCGCAGCTCGCCGAGGGCCTGGTCGCGATCGACATCGTCGACGAGGAGAACCCGCGCTCGCTCCTCTTCAGCGAGCGGTTCGCCTGCCCCGACCACGGCGTCTCGCTGCCGGAGCTGCAGCCGCGGATCTTCTCCTTTAACTCGCCGCACGGCGCCTGCCCGCGCTGCACGGGCCTCGGCGCGCAGCAGGAGATCGACCCCGACCTGCTCGTGCCCGACCCGACGCTGTCAATCGAGGAAGGCGCGCTCGTCCCGTGGGCCGTCGGCAACTCCGGCTTCTACGAGTCCGTCATCCAGGCGATCGCCGACCGCTACGAGATCCCGCTCGACGAGCCCTGGGAGAGCCTCGGCAACGAGGAACAAGACCTGTTCCTGTACGGCACCGAGGGCGAACGCGTCTACGTCAGCTACCGCAACCGGATGGGCCGGAGGCGCTCGTACATGCTCGCGTTCGAGGGCATCGTCCCGAGCCTCGAGCGCCGGTACCGCGAGACCGACTCCGCGACGCAGCGCGAGCGGATCGAGGAGTACATGTCTTTCCGGCCGTGCCCGGTGTGCAAGGGCGCGCGACTGAAGCCCGAGGTGCTCGCGGTGACGGTCGGCGGCAAGAACATTCACGAGTTCACGCAGATGTCGGTGACGCGCGCGCTGCAGTTCCTCGACGAGCTCGAGCTGACGGAGACGGAGCAGCTGATCGGGGCGCGGATCGTCAAGGAGATCCGCGAGCGGCTGACGTTCCTCGACAACGTCGGCGTCGGCTACCTGCAGCTCGACCGTGCCTCCGCGACGCTTTCGGGCGGTGAGGCACAGCGCCTCCGTCTGGCGACGCAGATCGGGTCGCAGCTCGTCGGCGTGCTCTACATCCTCGACGAGCCGTCGATCGGGCTTCACCAGCGCGACAACGACAAGCTGATCGGGACGCTCGAGCGGCTGCGCGACCTCGGCAACTCCGTCCTCGTCGTCGAGCACGACGAGCAGATGATGCGGTCGGCCGACTGGCTCGTCGACATGGGGCCTGGCGCCGGCGAGCACGGCGGCCATGTCGTCGCGGAGGGCCCGGCCGCCAAGGTCGAGCGCGTCAAGGGCTCGATCACCGGCCAGTTCCTCTCGGGACAGCGCGCGATCGCCGTCCCGGAGCGCCGCACCGAGGACAACGGTTCTTTCTGGGTGCGCGGCGCGACCATGCACAACCTCAAGGACATCGACGTCGAGTTCCCCGTCGGGAAGTTCGTCTGCGTCACGGGCGTGTCGGGCTCCGGCAAGTCGACGCTCGTGAACGAGATCGTCTACAAGGCGCTGGCGAACAAGCTGCACCGGATGCGCACGAAGCCCGGCGATCACGAGAGCTGCGAGGGCATCGAGTGCTACGACAAGGTGATCGACATCGACCAGTCGCCGATCGGGCGCACGCCGCGCTCCAACCCTGCGACCTACACGAAGCTGTTCGACCACATCCGCGAGCTGTACTCGATGACACCGGAGGCGAAGGTGCGCGGCTACAAGCCCGGACGCTTCTCGTTCAACGTGCGCGGCGGCCGCTGCGAGACCTGCAAGGGCGACGGACAGATCAAGATCGAGATGCACTTCCTGCCGGACGTCTACGTCCCCTGTGAGACCTGCAAGGGCGCGCGCTACAACCGCGAGACGCTCGAGGTGCGCTTCAAGGGGAAGTCGATCGCCGACGTGCTCGAGATGTCGGTCGAGGAGGCGCTGAAGTTCTTCTCCAAGATTCCGAAGCTGCGCCGGCGCCTGCAGACGCTGCACGACGTCGGGCTCGACTACATCAAGCTCGGACAGCCGGCGACGACGCTCTCCGGCGGCGAGGCGCAGCGGGTGAAGCTGTCCGCGGAGCTGTCGAAGGTCGCGACGGGGAAGACGCTGTACATCCTCGACGAGCCGACGACCGGCCTGCACTTCGCCGACATCGAGAAGCTGCTCGAGGTGCTGCAGCGGTTGGTCGACGCCGGCAACACGGTGCTCGTGATCGAGCACAACCTCGACGTCATCAAGCAGGCCGACTGGATCATCGATCTCGGTCCTGAAGGCGGCGAGGCCGGAGGCGAGATCGTCGCCACCGGCACGCCCGAGGACGTTGCGGAGGTGGAGGACTCATTCACGGGGGCGTTCCTACGGCACGTGCTGCCGAAAGCAACGGTCGTAGCGGCGTAGAAGCAGACAAGGCGTGGTTCCTGCGGGCGTTGCTCGTGCTGCTGAGCCCGCGCTCCGTCTTCGCCGCGCTGCGTGACGACTCCGACGAGGCCGCCGAGGCGCGCCAGGACGTCGCCGGCGCCCTCGTCTGGCTCGCCGGCATCTCCGCGATCCTCGCGACCAGCGTCGCGAGTCACATCCGCGACGACTTCGAGATCGACGCTTCGCTCACGGCCGTCTGGGCGTTCCTCGCCGGGGGCCTCTACGGTTTCTTCCTCTACTACGTCCTCGGGAAGATCTCCCAGGTCTCGCTGCGCAAGCTCGGCAGCCGCGGCAGCTTCCGCCGCGCGCGCCACGTGCTCGCCTTCGCCGCGACCCCGATCGCGCTCGCGCTCTTCGTCTACTGGCCGTTCCGCATCGCCGTGTACGGCGTCGACCTCTTCCGCACGGGCGGCCCTGACGGACACGGTGCCGGCGCTGCTACCGCCTGGATCTTCTACGGGTTCGCCGCGTGGGCGCTCGCGCTCTTCGTCATCGGCGTCCGGACGGTGCACGGCTGGAGTTGGGCGCGCTCGGTTGCGGGCGTCGCCGTCACGGCCGGAGCTACGGCGGTCCTAGCCGTCGTGGTGAGCGTGCTCTACGCCTTCTGACGAAAACAGCTCGAGGCGCGGCGGGTCCCCGGCGCCCTCGCGATACGCACCTGGTGGTTTCCCGAAGTGCCGTTTGAACGCCTTCGCGAATGCAGCGTCGGTGCCGTAGCCGGCGCGCCGCGCGACTTCATGGAGAGTGAGTCGCCCGCCCGCAAGCTCATACGCAGCCTGACGCAGACGCACCCGACTGAGATAGCGGATGGGGGACTCGCCGATCCCCGCGCGGAACTTCATTGCGAGCGCCGAGCGAGACAGACCGACATGCCTTGCGAGTTCATCGAGCGACCACGGCTCCGAGGGTCGAGTCTCGAGGGCGGACACCGCCTTTGCGATCGGTCCTTCGAGCATCCGCCGTGGGTCGGCGAGACGGTCCCAGTGCGCATCGAGCAACCAGACACGAAGCGCCTGAGCGAGGAACACATCGGCGATCTTGGCCACGATCGCGCTTGCGCCGGGGCGGCCGCTCTCCGATTCCTCGTTCAGGTCCGCGAGCAGGCTCGCGAGCCAAGGAGCTTCCGCAAAAGGGACGTGGAGCACGTTCGGGAAGAGCCGCAGCGTCGAATCCGGAATCCCTTCGTTCATGCAGAAGCCGCCGCAGAGGAGCCTGGTCAGCCGGCCGGATCCGCCGTAGCGCAGCCGGAGGCCGTCGTCGAGCCCGTAGTCGTCGATGAGTTGCGCGAGCGGCGCAGGCTGTGTGCGGTCGTCGTCGACGAGCGTGTGCTCGGTGCCACGCGGCAGTACGACGAGGTCGCCTTCGGCGAGAACGATCGACGTATCGGCGAAGTGAACGAGCGCGCGACCACTGAGGACGATGTGAAACTTCGCGACGGGCTCGTCAGGTATCTCGAGCCCCCAGGGCGCTCTGAGCTCCGAGACGCAAAAGATCGTGGTCCGGACGCCGAAGCTTCGGAGGATGTCGGAGACGGCGTCGTGCGGAGGCGATGCGAGGCGCGTCATGGGTAGTCGCGCGGACAAGAATCGCGGCCGATCAACCGTAGCGCAGCGCGCAATGGGAGGAGCAGCATGACAACTCCGAGCAACTTCGTCGAAACGGAGGCCACTATGCCGACGTATCTCGTGACATATCACGGCGGTCCGGGGATGCCACCCGATCCCGCGGCAGCCCAACAGATGGTTGCAGCATTCCAGGCCTGGGTGGCCGAGGTTGGCGCGGCGATGCGCGATCCCGGGGCGCCCCTCGGCGAGGCAAGGACCGTCTCGGCCGACGGAGACTCCCCTGGACAGAAAGCGGCATCGATCGGTGGGTACACGATCCTCGATGCCACTGACCTCGACGATGCGGTCAGTCTCGTTCGGAGCCACCCGTTTCTTACACGCGGCGGCTCGCTCGAGGTGAGCGAAGCCGTCAGCGTCAGCGGCTAGGCGGACCGCTGCGGGTGAAGAGCTCCAGCTCGTCCTCGGGCATCGAGTACGTGTGCTCCTCCGAGGGGTAGGCCCCGGTGCGCACCTCGTCCGCATACGTCTCGAGTGCGCCGCGGATCTCGTCCGCGAGGCTCGCGTAACGCTTGACGAACCGCGGCGCGCGGCCCTCCGTGAGGCCGAGCAGGTCGTGGTAGACCAGGACCTGCCCGTCGCACTCGGCGCCGGCGCCGATTCCGATCGTCGGTACCGTCAGGGCCTCCGTGATGCGCGCCGCGACGGGAACCGGCACCGCCTCGAGCACGATGGCGAAGCAGCCGGCCGCCTCGAGCGCCAGCGCGTCCGCCAGCAGCTGGCGCGCCTTCGACGCCGTCCGGCCCTGCGTCTTGAAGCCGCCGAGAATCGTCTCCGACTGCGGCGTCAGTCCGACGTGACCCATCGCGCCGATCCCCGCCGACACGATCGCGCGCACGCGAGACAGTGACGGGCCCGCGCCCTCGAGCTTGACGACGTCCGCGCCTGCTTCCTTCACGAAGCGGATCGCGTTGCGCACCGCATCCTCGTCCGACACGTGGTAGCTCCCGAACGGCATGTCGCCGACGACGAGCGGCCGCTGCACGGTTCGCGCGACCGTGCGCGTCAGGAACAGCATCTCGTCCATCGTCACCGGGACCGTCCCCTCGTGGCCGAGCACCACCATCCCTGCCGTGTCGCCGACGAGGAGAATGTCGATGCCGGCCTGCTCGGCCAGCCGCGCGCCGGGCGCGTCGTAGGCGGTCACCATCACGATCTTCTCGCCGCGCTCCTTCATCGCGGCGAGCTCGGGCAGCGTCAGCTTCCCAAGCTTCATCCAAGCTCCCCTTCCACGACGACGTTGTCGATCAGACGAGTCGCGCCGACGCGCGCTGCGGCTGTCAGCAGCGTGGCGTCGCCGATGCGCAGCAGTTCCACGTACTCCGGCTCGAGCCCGTTCATCGCCGCGCGCGCGGCCGCGACGGGATCGTCGGCCGAGCGCGCGGCCTCGAGCGCCCGCGGCAGTGCGAGCGCCCGCTCGCGCTCCTCAGACGTCAGGTGGACGTTGCGCGAGGACAGCGCGAGACCGTCCGCGTCGCGAACGGTGGGCAAGATGCGCAGGCGAGCCGGGCTGTTCAGGTCACGAACCACACGCCGCAGCACCGCGGCCTGCTGCGCGTCCTTCTGCCCGAAGAAGGCGACGTCGGGCTGGACGAGATTGAAGAGCTTCACGCAGATCGTCGCGACGCCGCGGAAGTGGCCGGGCCGCGCGTCGGCCTCCCCGCCGGACGCCTCGACGTCGACCCACGTCGCGAAGCCGTCCGGGTACATCACCTTCGCGCTCGGCACGAAGAGGACGTCGACGCCCTCGTCCTGAGCGATTCGTGCGTCACGCTCCTCGTCGTGCGGGTAGCGCGCGAGATCTTCGCCTGCGCCGAACTGCGCGGGATTGACGAATAGCGAGACGACGACCTGTTCGCACTCGATGCGCGCGGCCCGCATGAGCGACCGGTGGCCATCGTGGAACGCACCCATCGTCGGGATGAGCCCGCGCCGCGCGTCGCGCAGGGCGAGCCGCAGCTCCTGCGTCGTCCGGATGACCTTCACCGCGCCGTCGCCTCCGCGAGCACGTCGTAGAGAGGCTCGAGCTCGGGCCTTGCCGCGCGAATCGCCTGGCGGTGCGCCTCCACCGTCTCCCAGTCCCCGCGTTCAATCGGGCCGGTCAGCTCGAAGCCGTTCTCGATCGTCCGCTGCATCAGCGGGACCAGCGCCCCGGCCGGCGCGCCTGCGGCGCGGAACAGATCCGATGCGACGGCGTGCAACGTCACGAGGTAGTTGGATGCGATCGCCGCGCCTGCGTGGTACAGCGGCCTGGCCGCGTCGTCGAGCTCGAAGGGCCGCAGCCCGAGCGTTTCGGCGAGCCAGAACCCGGCGGCACGCGCCTCCTCGGTCTCGGCCGTCACCGCGCCCCAGGCGCCGTCGAGCTGCTCCGCCCCCCGCGCTCGCGTGAACGTTTGGAGCGGGTGGACGGAGAAGCGGCGCCGGTGGGGCTCCAGGGCCGTGAGAGCCGTGGCGCCGGACACGTGGGCGACCCACGGGCCCTCCCGGACACTTGCCGCGACTCCCGCGATCGCGTCGTCCGGCACGCAAACGACCACCAGCTCGCCGTCCGGCTCGACGCGGACGCCGCGCTCGCGCAGGCGGGCGGCGAGGGCTGAGCCGACCCGGCCCGAACCGATGATCGTGACGCTGTCGAACACGTGGAGGCTCCAGTTCCCTAGCGGATACCGGGCAACGACAGCGTACACCGGCGCTGGTACCCTGGCGTGCCTCGTGGGTCGCCGCCTCCTCGTCGTTGCCGCCGCGCTGGCGTTCTTCGCAGGCGCCGGTGAGGCGCGCGCTGCGATCCCGCTCACACCGTGTCCGGGCAAGACCGGGGTGGAGTGCGGCACCGTCACGGTGCCCCTCGACCGAACGGGCGCCGTGCCCGGCACGATCGGCCTCCACGTGGAGGTGCTGCCGGCAACGGGAACGCCGCGCGGCGTCATGTTCCTGATCGCGGGCGGGCCCGGCCAGGGCTCGGCCGGCTCGTTCGACCTCGGGCCCGGTTTCAACCGGCAGCTGATGCAGTTCATGTTCCCGGGCTACACGCTGGTCGCGTTCGACAACCGTGGCACGGGCCAGTCGGGGCTGATCGACTGCCCCGCGCTGCAGAAGGCGACAACGGGCACTGCCGAGCAGTTCGCGGCGCTCGCCGCTGCCTGCGCCGCCACGATCGGCCCGAACCGAGTCTTCTATTCCACGCGCGATCACGCCGACGACATGGATGCCGTGCGCGCGGCGCTCGGGTACGACAAGATCGGGCTCTACGGCGTCTCGTACGGGACCAAGCTCGAGCTCGCGTATGCGCTCGGCTACCCGCAGCACGTCGACCGGCTCGCGCTCGACTCCGTCGTCCCGGCGGACGATCCGGACCCGTTCGACCAGAACGTCCTGCACGAGATGCCGGGGACGCTTGCCCGTTTCTGCGCGGACAAGGTCTGCGTCGGCGCGACACCGAACTACGCCGCAGAAGTCGTCACGCTCGCGAACAAGATCGAGGCGAAGCCGCTTCGCGGTCGGATCATCGGCATCAACGGCAAGGCCAAGACCGTCGTCCTGAACGGCGAACTGTTCGTGGAGATGATGATCGACGCCGACCTCTCGCCGGGCCTCGCCGCGGAGGCGCCGGCAGCGGTGCACGCGGCCCTGCGCGGAGACGTGCGCCCCCTGCTCCGTATCTACGACCTCGACCTCGTGACGAACGAGCTCAGCGCCGCCGACCTGAGCTTCGGCCTGAACGCGGCGACGAACTGCGCGGACGGGCGCTTCCCGTGGTCGCCGGCGACGCCGCCGAGCGGACGCCAACCGGCGATCGACACGGCCGTCGCGAACCTCGCGCCCGGTGCCCTCGGCCCCTTCGGCAACTGGGCCGCGCGCATCGGGACGGCCTATTTCTGCGAGCAGTGGCCGACGCCGGCCGGGAACACGCCGCTCGGGACCGGGCCGCTGCCCGACGTTCCGATGATCGCCATCGACGGCGGCTTCGACCTGCGCACGCCCGTGGCGAACGCGGAGCAGGTCGTCGGCCAGTTCCCGCACGGCAAGCTGCTCGTGGTCCGCGGCGTCGGTCACAGCGTCACGACCGCGGACGTCTCGGGCTGCTCGCAGAACTACGTGCGCCAGTGGATCCTCGGCACCCTGAATGCGCCCGACCAGGCCGAGTGCGTGGACCGCGTGAAGCCGCTCGCCAAGCTCGTCAAGGCGTTCCCGCGGCGTCCGGCCCGCACCGTCTCGGCCACGCTGAGGGTCGCCGGGCAGACACTGCGGGAGGCCGAGGCCGGCTTCTGGTTCCAGGCGTCGAAGTCGATCCGCGGTCTCAACGGCGGCAAGCTCGCGCTGACCAAGAGTGGCGACTCGTTCGTCCTGACGCGCTACAGCCTTGCGCCGGGTCTTCTGCTCACCGGCAAGATCACGCTTGCCGACATCGGGCCGCCCACGACCTTCAAAGGGACGGTCAAGGTCACGGGCTCCGCCGCCGTCGCGGGCACGCTCAAGGTCGCCAAGAACGGGACGATCTCGGGCGTCCTGGGCGGCCGCAAGGTCTCCGCCAGGTACTAGGCACGGCACCTCGGCGAAGCATCCGCCCCTGGGCCTAGACTCCCTGGGCGATGCCGATGTACGAGTACGTCTGCATGAAGTGCGAGGAGCACTTCGAGGAGCTGGTCCGCGGCGGCGAAGAGGTGACGTGTCCGCAGTGCGGCACGACGAATGTCGCGCGGCAGCTCTCGACGTTCGCGATGATCGGCACCGCCGGGCAGACCGGCGCATTCGGTGGCGGCGGCTGTTGCGGCGGAAGCTGTGGCTGCGGTCACTGAGCTCCACGCGTATCGGGACGCCGTGGCGGACTGCACGCGTTGCGCGCTCGCGGGCGCGCGCACGCAGGTCGTCTTCGGCTCGGGAGATCCGAACGCGGATCTGATGTTCGTCGGCGAAGCGCCCGGCTTCCACGAGGACAAGCAAGGCGTGCCGTTCGTCGGCGCCGCCGGGAAACTCCTCGACCAGCTGCTCGCAGGGATCGGCCTGACGCGGCCGGACGTGTACGTGGCGAATGTCCTGAAATGCAGGCCGCCCGGCAACCGGGATCCCATGCCCGACGAGATCGAGGCGTGCGAAAGCCATCTCTGGAAGCAGATCGAGCTGATCCGGCCGCGCGTCGTCGCGACGCTCGGGAACTTCGCGACGAAGCTGCTCTCGGGCCGCCCGACCGGCATCACCCGCGTCCACGGCCAGGAGCAGGAGACGACACTCGGCGGCAGCCGCGTCCTCCTGTATCCGATCTATCACCCGGCAGCTGCCCTGTACACGCCGCGCATGCTCGAGGTGCTGAAGTCCGACTTCGCGCGCATCCCGGAGTTGCTCGGGCGCGAGGTCGCGCCCCCGCCGGAGCCGGTGTTTCTCACAGCGGTG
>DATFTK010000029.1:0-18814 GCA_035262005.1 Gaiellaceae bacterium
CCATCACAGGGTAGGGGTCGCTGGCGAACAGTGAGTTGACGAAGTAGTAGCCCATCCCGTCGAGGGTGAAGATCGTTTCCGTGACGATCGCGCCGGCGAACAGGCCGCCGAAGTCGAGCGCGACGACCGTGATCAGCGGGATCAGCGCGTTCCGGAACGCATTGCGCATGATCACGCGACGCTCCATCAGGCCTTTCGCGCGCGCGGTCCGTACATAGTCGGAGTTCAGCACCTCGAGCATCGAGGCGCGCATGAAGCGGCTGTACGTCGCAGTGCTGAGCGCGCACAGGGCGATCACCGGCAGCGCCAGATGCTGGACACGGTCGAGCAGGAAGTGGAAGCCGTGGCCGGCGCCGACCGACGACGACAAGCCCGAGGTGTAGAAGATCCGCACGTGCCACTTGAGGAAGATCTGGACCATCAGCACCTGCAGCATCAGGGCCAGCCAGAAGACAGGCGTCGCGAAGCCGATGAAGCTCAGTGTGGTGGCGGTGTAGTCGAAAACGGAGTACTGGCGTAATGCCGAGTAGACCCCGATCGCGACACCCAGAATCAACGAGATGATGATCGCGGCAAGGATGAACTGCAGCGTGTGCCCGATCACGCGCTTGAGGTCCGGCCAGATCGGGCGGCTGCCGAAGAGCGTCGTGCCGAACTTCTTCGTAACCGCGTCGCGGATCCAGTAGCCGTAGCGGACGATCACGGGCTTGTCGAGGTTCTTGTCGTGCTCGATCGAGTGGATCTGCTCCGCGGTGATGTTCGGGTTGGCGCGGAGGCGGCCCAGCGGATCACCGGTGATCGAGACGAACGTGAAGATGAGGAAGCTCGTCGCGATGAGCACCGGGATGCTGTAGAGAAATCTCCTGATGATGTAGGTCAGCATCGAGGCCTCCTCGCCGCATTATGAACGGATCCCGCCTCCGGTGAACGGAGGCGGGATCCGAGGTTCTGCACGCAATCAGGGTTCGGGAACGTCCCCTACCCCTTCGACCAGTTCTCCGCGTTGAACGAGGGGCCCTGGCTGGTTGCGTTGTCGACCATCCCGTGCACCGAGGTCTTGTAGACCAGGTACGTCGGGCGCTGGTAGAGCGGGATCACGGCGGCGTCCGCGGCGATCTGCTTCCCAGCCTTGACAACGAGTGCCGTCCTCACTTTCGGGTTCAGCTCACGGTCGGACTGCCCGAGCCACTTGGTGACGTTTCGGTTGCAGTACTCCGTGTAGTTGCTGGCGTTCCCGCAGGTGAAGCTCGACACGTTGTAGTGCGGGTCGACCGTGACCAGGTAGGTGAACATCGCCAGGTCGAAGTCGTGCGCCGGCAGCTTGCTGCCGAACAGCGTGCCCGCCGGGACGAACGCGTTCCTCAACTGGATGCCGGCCTTCTGGGCCTGATCCTGGAAGATCGTGAACGCGAGCGCGCGGAGCGCGTTACCCGTCGTGGAGGCGAAGTCGAACGCCATCTTCGTGCCGCTGCACGTGTAGATGCCGTCGCCGCCCTTCGTGCAGTTGTGCGCCTTCATGGCGGTGTCGATCTTGGCCGGGCTGTAGTTGTACTGCCCGAACTGGTTCGTGTAGCCGGCCTCGCCCTTGAGTCGGACGATGCTCTGCAGCGGAGTGACGCTCGGGTTGAGCGTGCCGTACAGCGCCTTGGCCGCGCTAGCGCGGTTGATCGACTCGATCAGAGCCTTCCGGACCCAGAGCTGCTTCGCCAACGGGTTGCCCTTCGGGCCCTGCTGGATCTCGATGTGCTCGAACTGGAGACCGACGTGCGAGACCACCTTGAGGCCGGCCTGGCTGCGGAGGTCCGCAAGCGCAAGCTGGGGCTGCGGGTAGATCGCGTCGACCTCGCCGGAGCGGATCGCCTGGATCTCGGAGTTCGTGTTCGTGATGAAGCGGAACACGATCGAGTCCAGCTTTGCCTTCTTGCCGTACCACGGGTGCGA
Organism: Gaiellaceae bacterium; assembly: GCA_035262005.1. Lineage (GTDB taxonomy): Bacteria > Actinomycetota > Thermoleophilia > Gaiellales > Gaiellaceae > 3-1-20CM-4-69-9. The sequence goes on from DATFTK010000029.1 coordinate 1,942, forward strand.
GTTCCGCGTCAGCGTGATACCGGAGCCGCGGTCGAACCGCGTGAGCAGGAACGGACCGTCACCGATCGGGGCATTGCCCTTCTTCGGGTTGCAGATGCAGTCGTTCCACACGGTCAGCATGTCCGTGCCGGACAGCGCGTGCTGCGGGAGGACGTAGCTGAAAAGGCCCTTCCAAGCGGCGAAGTTCCGCTTGTAGACGACCTTCACGGTCTTGCCGTTACCGGTGACGCTCTTGATGTCCTCCCACCCGAGCGGATCGATGTGATCCTTGTACTTCGGGTTGGTGGCGGTCTGCCACGTGAACTTGAAGTCCTTGCCCGTGACCTGCACGCCGTCGCTCCACTTGGCGTTCGGGCGGATGTGGTACGTCACCCGCATCGGGTTCACCTGGAGCTGAGCGCTCGAGACGAGGTCGGGCTTGTACTTGAAGTTCGGCGTGAACAGGAAAGCGCCGCGGATCACAGGCGTCTGGAACACGACGTTCCAGAACGCGTTGCAGTCCACGTCCAGGACCAGGTTGAGACACCAGTCCGGACCGCCGCCCTGCTCAGCCCCGAAGACCAGGGTGCCGGCGCTCTTCGCCTTGGCACTATCTGGCCCGCTCACCCTCGCCGAGCCGGTGGCCGCAAGCGCGAGCGCTGCGAGCACCACCCCGGCAAAGAGCCAGAGCTTACGTCGATGCATCTACTCCCTCCGTTCGTCTATGGCAACGCGGCCGCGCCGCCATAACCTTTCGTCCCACCCCCTCCTCCGGGGCGGGCCGCATTCTGACAGAACAACAGACGCCTCCAGCGGCCGTTTGTTAGGGAGTTCGGAGCACCCCGCCAAACCCCTTGGGGTCTGACCCCGAAGGGGTCTGACCCCCGCAGTTGCATCAGGTCGTGAGGGCGTCCGCGCCGGCGACGACTTCCAGGATCTCCTGGGTGATCTCCGCCTGCCGGGCGCGGTTCATGGCCAGCGTCAGGTTGTCGATCAACTCGCCGGCGTTCTTGCTCGCGTTCCGCATCGCGGTCATCTGGGCGCCGTGCTTCGAGGCGGCGGACTCGAGGAGGGCACGGTAGAGCTCCGTCTCGACGTAGACCGGAAGGAGCCGCTCCAGGATCTCCTCCGGTTCCGGCTCGAAGATGAAGTCACCACGGAGAGCGTCTTCCTCGCGCTCGTCCTGGTCGGTCTCGAGCAGCGCTTCGGAGAGCGGTAGCAGCTCCTGCTCGGTGACCTTCTGGGTCAGCGCCGACTCGAAGCGGTTGTAGATGACCACGACGCGGTCGACCTCCTCCTCCGTGTACAGCTCGATCACACGGTGGGCGATCGCCTGCGCGTCGGCGTAACGAGGGTCGTCCGTGAAGCCGGTGAACTCCCCGGACAGCTCGAAGCGGCGGAAGCGCAGCGAGCCGACGCCGCGGCGCCCGACGCCGACCCAGCGCACCTGCTTGCCCTCGGACTGCAACTGCCGGCCGACGGCCAGCGCGCGGCGCAGCACCTGGGAGTTGAACGGCCCGGAGAGGCCGCGGTCGCCCATCATCGTGACGACGGCGACGGCACGGACGTCGCGCTGCTGCAGCAGCGGTAGCCCGCGCACCGAGGTGCTCGCGCGCGCGGTCCCCGACATCAGCTCGAGCATCCGGTCTGCGTACGGGCGCATGTCCTCGATCCGCGCCTGCGCGCGCCGCAGCTTCGACGCGGCCACGAGCTCGAGCGCACGCGTGATCTTGCGCGTGTTCTGCACCGACTTGATGCGGCGCCGGATGTCCTGCTGAGACGCCATCTACGCGACCAGCGAGGTCTCCTCCTGCACGCTGAACGACTGCTTGAACTTCTCGATCTCGGCGCTGAGGCGCTCCGCCAGCTCGTCCGGCAGGTCGCCGGTCTCGCGGATCGTCTTCAGGATCTCGCCTTCGGTGCGCATGTACTCGCGCAGCTCGCCCTGGAAGCGCGGGACCTGCGGCACGGGGATGTCGTCGAGGAAGCCGTTCACCCCCGCGTAGAGCGCGACGACCTGCTCCTCCATCGGCCACGGGTCGTACTGGGGCTGGTTCAGCGTCGCAACCATCCGCTCGCCGCGGGAGAGCGCCTGCTGTGTCGACTGGTCGAGCTCGGAGCCGAACTGCGCGAATGCCTCCAGCTCGCGGTACTGCGAAAGGTCGAGGCGCAGCCGGCCGGCAACTTTCTTCATCGCCTTCGTCTGGGCCGAGCCGCCGACGCGCGACACCGAGATGCCGACGTTGACGGCCGGCCGCACGCCCGAGAAGAACAGGTCGGACTCGAGGTAGATCTGACCGTCGGTGATCGAGATCACGTTCGTCGGGATGTACGCCGCCACGTCGCCTGCCTGCGTCTCGATGATGGGGAGCGCGGTCAGCGATCCGCCACCGTGCTCGTCGGAGAGCTTGCACGCTCGCTCGAGCAGCCGCGAGTGCAGATAGAAGACGTCGCCCGGGAACGCCTCGCGGCCCGGCGGGCGGCGCAGCAGCAGCGAGAGCTGCCGGTACGCGTCCGCATGCTTGGAGAGGTCGTCGTACATGACGAGCGCGTGCTTGCCGTTGTAGAGGAAGTACTCGCCCATCGCGCAGCCCGCGAACGGCGCCATCCACTTGATCGGCGCCGCCTCCTGCGCGGGTGCGGAGACGATGGTCGTGTACTCCATGGCGCCCTCGTCGCGCAGCTTCTCGTAGACCTGAGCGACCGTCGACGCCTTTTGCCCGATCGCGACGTAGATGCAGACGACGTCGGTGTTCTTCTGGTTGAGGATCGTGTCGATCAGGATCGCCGTCTTGCCCGTCTGGCGGTCGCCGATGATCAGCTCGCGCTGGCCACGGCCGACGTTCGTCATCGAATCGATCGCCTTGATGCCGGTCTGGAGCGGCTCCTTCACCGGCTGGCGCTGGACGACGCCCGGCGCCTTGAACTCGAGCGGACGCGACTCGTCGGTGTCGATCGGCCCGCCGCCGTCGAGCGGGTTGCCGAGCGGGTCGACGACGCGGCCGAGCAGCGCCTCGCCCACGGGGACGCTCGCGACGCGCGTCGTGCGCTTGACCGGCTCGCCTTCGCGGACGTGCTGCCACTCGCCGAACAGCGCCGCGCCGACGTCGTCCTCCTCGAGGTTGAATGCGAGCCCGACGACGCCGTGCTCGAGCTCGAGCATCTCCAGCGCGACGCAGTTCTCGAGCCCGTAGATGCGGGCGATGCCGTCACCGATCTGCAGCACGGTGCCGACCTCGGCGAGGTCGGTCTCCGCGTCGTAATGCTCGATCCGCTCCTTGAGGATCGACGTGATCTCTTCCGGACGCAGCTTCACTTCGCTTATCTCCCTTTGATCAGTTCTTGACGTAGACCATCGAGTCGGCCGCGCACGCTTGCGTCGACACGCATGGAGCCGGCCTGTAACACGAAACCTCCGATGAGCTTGGGGTCGACGCTGCGCGTTGCCTCGACCTTCCGGCCCGACACGCGCTCGATCTGTCCGATCAGCTCGCGCGCCTCGTCGTCGCCGAGCTCGCGCGCCGTGGTGACCTCGACGTTCAGGCGGCGCTCTTCGCGCGCCATCAGCCGGTCGAACTCCCGCGCGATCTCCTCGATCGACCCGATCCGCCCCTTCTCCGCCACGAGGCGGAGGAAGTTGCGCAGCAGCTCGTCGGAGTCCCCGACGAGCTCGTCCAGCACCGCGACCTTCGTCGACGGCTCGAGCTGTGGGTTGCGGAGCGCCGCGCGCAGCTCGGCCACGTCGCGCACGGCGGCCGCGAAGTCGGAGAGGTCCTCGCTCACCTGCTGCAGGCGCCCCCTCTCCTTCGCAGCGTCGAACAGCGCCTTCGCATACGTGCGGTGGACGGCGGCTATCTCGGCGCCTCCTCGAGCGCGGAGAAGTCGAGGTCGCGGATCGCGTCCTCGATCAATCGCCGGTGGTCGGCGTCGTCGAGCACCTTGCCCGTGACCTTGGCGGTCGCGACGAGCGTGAGCTCGGCGACCTCGTTGCGGATCTGCTCGAGCGCGCGCTGCGTCTCGGCCTCGATCTGCCGGCGCGTCTCCTCCAGCCGGCGCTGGCGGTCGGCCTCCGTCTCGTCCTTGACCCGCTGCCGCTGCGAATCGGCGACCCGGCGCGCCTCGGCGAGGATGTCCTCCGCCTGGCCGCGTGCCTGTCCGATCAGCGCCCGGTGCTCCTCGAGCAGCTGACGCGCCTCGTCGCGGGCGTGGTCGGCCTGGTCGAGCGACTCGCGAATGTGCTCGCGCCGCTCGTCGATCGCCGCCTGGATGCGGCCGAACGCGAAGCGCTTCAGCACCCAGAAGGTGATCCCGAAGCAGACGATGGTCCACACCATCAGCCCGAGGCGAACCTCGATCAGCGGATTCGACGCGACGAGCCCGTGCATCAAACGAGGACGTACGCCAGGATCGAGCCGAGCAGGCCGTAGAACACGACGGCCTCGGTGAGCGCGAAGCCGAGCCACTGGATGCCCTGAAGCTCACTCCGGAGCTCCGGCTGGCGGGCGACCGACTGGATCATCGAGCCGAAGATGTTCCCGATGCCGACGCCGGCGCCGAGCGCGCCGAGGCCGACGCCGAGGGCGAGACCGATCGCCTTGCCGGCTTTCGTGACGTCGCCCGACGTTGCTGCGAGAAGCGTGTGCACGTTGCCTCCTTTAGTGCTCCGGCTCGATCGCCGAGCCGATGTAGATGGCGGACAGGGCGGCGAAGATGAACGCCTGGATCCCCACGACGATGACGACCTCGAAGACGTAGAAGAGCGTCGCGGGAATCACCACGGGCAGCAGGCTCAAGGACTGGAAGATGAAGATGAGCCCGAGGAAGGTCAGGATCAGGATGTGGCCGGCGAGCATGTTCGCGAAGAGTCGGACGCTCAGTGAGATCAGGCGCATGAACTGTCCGAGGATCTCGAGCGGCACGATCAGCGCGAGCAGCGGCTTCGGCGCTTCGGGGATCCAGCTCTTGAAGTAGCGCACCGGGCCGTTCCAGCGGATCCCTTCCACGTGCGTGAACACGAACGTGAGCAGCGCGAGCGCGAGCGTCACCGACAACGAGCTGGTCGCGGCGTAGATGCCCCAGGTCGGGATCCCGTGGTAGGTCTCCCCGGTGATCGGTAACGGAATGAACCCGAGCAGGTTCACGACGAAGATGAACAGCAGCAGCGACGCGACGTACGGAAACCAGCGGCCCATCGCCTTCGTCGGCAGTCCCTGCTCGGCGATCTGCGTCTGTGCGACCTCGTAGATCGACTCGCCGACGGTCTGCCGCGCGCCCGGCCGCTCGCTGAGGTGCCAGCGCATCAACCAGAGCCCGAGCAGGATCGTGACGACGGTCCCGAGCATCAGATAGACGACCGCCTTCGTGATCGAAAGGTTGAGCGGGCCGAGATGGATCGGCACCCACTCGTGTTGCTCGAACTCCTTCGTCGGATCGAAGGTGCCGCGTGCGAACGCGGCCGAGGGGAACATCAGCGCCAGCAACGCCACGGTCAGCAGCCGGTACTTCATCTCGCTGCCCCGCCGCCGAAGTACGTCGTGAGCGAGAGGCCCAGCTCGAACGTGTACGCGAGCGCGTACGTCACGACCGCCGCGATCGCGACATGCGGGTGCGACGCCGCCGTCGCGACGAGCACGGCCAGCAACACGATTGCCTTGAAGAAGACGCCGAAAGCCTGCACAGCTGAGCCGCCGACATTAGCCGCGGGCTTGCGGACACGCGCCAGCACGAGATCGAGCCCGTGGACGAAGACCCAGAGGACCGCGGCCAGCGCCCAGCCGGAGACGGGCCAGCCGAGTAGGAGGAAGATCGGGAGGGCCGCCAGGATCAAGGCTCCGCCACCGAGCGCCGGCAGCAGGTGGCCCGGCTCCGGGCGCGGCGTCGAGAACAGGCCGCCGGTGGCCATCAGACGTTGTACCGCCGGTAGACGCTGAAGACGGCGAGGGGCAGGCCGATCACCGCGCCGATCAGGATGCCGATGCCCGCGCTCCCGGCGATCCAGCCGATCAGGAGGCCGACGGCGATCGCTGCGAGCAGAATCCCTAGGAGAAGGCCTCCCGCCCCGGCGGGTTCGAACGGGCGGCGCGCGGAGGGCTCCATCCGCCCTGAGCATACCAACTTTGTGACACCTCGAAGCCGCTATTCAGGCCGAAATCAAGCGACTTTGTTGCGCGCCGCGCGTGCCTCCTCCTCCCGTCGCCGGATGATCGGGTTGGCGAGCTTGACGATCTCGAGCAGGTAGACCATGTACACCGACGCGGCGAGCGCTACCAGCCCGATCGCGCCGACGATAACCATTCGCCACGGGTGCCAGACACCGTGCTGGTGGGGCTTGATGAAGCGCAGCGCGAGCGCCGTCGCCGCCAGCGTCCCACACCACAGCCAGATGTAGCCCGCCGCGCGGCGCTGTGAGAAGCCGATGTTGACGAAGCGGTGATGCAGGTGTGTGCGGTCGGCCTCGTAGACCGGCTGGTGGTACTTGAGCCGCTTCGCGACCACAAAGGACGTGTCCAGGATCGGCACGGCCAGCACGGCCAGCGGGAAGAAGAGCGTGACGACAGACGCGGTCTTGAGCAGCCCCTGCAGCGGAATCGTGGCGAGGACGAAGCCGAGTAAGAGCGCGCCGGAATCCCCCATGAAGATCCGCGCCGGATAGAGGTTGTGGCGGAGGAAGCCGAGGCAGGCACCGAGGACGATCGCGGACAGGATCGCCGCGTTGATCTCCGGCCGCGGCAGCGAGAGGGCGATCAGCGTGAACGTGAAGGCAGAGATCGCCGACACGCCGGCCGCGAGCCCGTCGAGACCGTCGAGGAAGTTGAACATGTTCATGATCGCCACGATCCAGAGCACCGACACCGGCATCCCGACCCACTTCGGCAGTGTGTGGACCCCGACGATCGGGAACGTGAACCGGTGCACCCAGATGCCGAAGCCGACTGGGATCGCGGCCGCGGCGACCTGGCCGCCGAGCTTCTCCCACCAGCGCAGGCCGCGGAAGTCGTCGACGGCCCCGACGGTGGTCGCCACCGCGGCGCCGAGGAGCAGCCCGCGCGTCTCCCGCGGCAGGTCGAGGAACGCGAGAGCGGGCACGAAGATGCCGAAGAAGAGCGCCAGGCCGCCGAGTCGGGGCACAGTGCTGTGGTTGAGCCGGCGGCCCTCGGGCTGGTCGACCACACCGAGGAGCCGGGCCATGCCGCCGACGGCCGGCGTCAGCAGCACCACGATCGCGGCGGCGAGCAGCGCGCCCCAGATGACCTGGAGGTTGTCGGTGAGCGTCTCGAACATCAGTGGAGCACCAGCGCCAGCACGATCGCGACGACGATCAGGCCGAAGAACACGCTTGCGACGATCGTCCCCAGACGCGCCCAGCGCAGCCAGTCGTCTTCAGGCTCGACCTCGCTCCAGCGCTGCCAGCGGCGGGCACGGAGCCTACTTCGTACCGTAGAGACGGTCTCCCGCATCTCCGAGGCCCGGGACGATGAAGCCGCGGTCGTTCAGGCCGCGGTCGATCGCTGCCACGACGATCTGGACGTCGGGATGGTCGCGGTGAATTCGCTCGATCCCCTCCGGCGCGGCAATGATCGCGATCAGCCGCACCGAGGTGGCGCCTGCCTTCTTCACGGTCTCGATCGCCGCGGCGGTGGAGTTCCCGGTGGCGAGCATCGGGTCGAGCAGGATCACGTCCCGCTCGGCGACGTCTGCCGGCAGCTTCGCGTAGTACTCGACCGGCTGGAGCGTCTCCTCGTCGCGGTACATCCCGATGAAGCCGACGCGCGCGCTCGAGATCAGCGACAGCACGCCGTCCAGCATCCCGACCCCCGCGCGCAGGATCGGGCAGACGGCGACCTTCTTCCCGCTGATGCGCGGGAAGAGGCCGACCTCGAGCGGCGTCTCGACCTCGACGTCCTCGGTCGGCATGTCCTTCGTGGCCTCGTACGTCAGCAGCAGAGTGACCTCGTTGACGAGCTTGCGGAAGTGCACGGTCGGCGTGTCCTTGTCGCGCAGGTACGCGAGCTTGTGCTGGACGAGCGGGTGCTTGACCTCGATGACGAGGCCGCTGCGCGTCTCGGTCGCGCTCACTGCGTCACGTAGGTCGTCCAGCCGCGGAAGCCCGGGTAGAGCGGATGCTCGTCACAGAGCTTCTCGATGCGCGCGCGGAGCGCCGCGAGGTCGGGCGAGTCGCCGAGCGCCTCGACCATCACGCGGGCGATCTCGCGGAAGTCGTCCTCGTCCATTCCGCGCATCGTCGCGGCGGGGGTGCCGATGCGGACGCCGCTTGCGACCGTGGGCGGACGCTCGTCGAAGGGGACGGTGTTGCGGTTCACGGTCAGCTTCACGTCGTGCAGGCGCTCTTCGGCGGCTTTCCCCGTCCAGTCGGTGCGCCGGAGGTCGAGCTGCAGCAGATGGGTGTCGGTGCCGCCGGTCAGGACGTCGAGACCGCCCTCGATCAGCGTCTCCGAGAGCGTGTCGGCATTGCGCCGGATCTGCGCCTGGTAGTCGCGGAACGCGTCGGTCGCGGCGATCTTGAAGCACGCGGCCTTGGCGGCGATCGCGTGCTCGAGCGGACCGCCCTGCATGCCGGGGAAGACCGCACGGTCGACCGCCTGTGCATGTTCCTCGCGGCAGAGGATGAAGCCCGAGCGCGGGCCGGCGAGCGTCTTGTGCGTGGTCGACGTGACGAAGTCGCAGTGCTCGACCGGGTTCGGGTGGAGGCCCGCAGCGACGAGCCCGGCGAAGTGCGCCATGTCGCAGAGGAGCAGTGCGCCGACCGCGTCGGCGATCTGCCTGAACTTCGCCGCGTCGACGATGCGCGGGTACGCCGAGCCGCCGCACACGATCAGCTGCGGCTTCGCCTCGCGCGCCAGGTCGAACACCTCGTCGTAGTCGACGACGTTCGTCGCGCGCGAGACGCCGTAGTGGACGATCGTGTAGAGCTTCCCCGAGAAGTTGACCTTGAGCCCGTGCGTGAGATGGCCGCCGTGCGAGAGCTCGAGCGAGAGGATCGTGTCGCCCGGCTGCAGCGCGGCCATGTAGACCGCCATGTTGGTCTGCGCCCCGGCGTGCGGCTGGACGTTCGCGTGCTCGGCTCCGAACAGTGCCTTTGCCCGGTCGATCGCCAGCTGCTCGATCTGGTCGACGATCTCGCAGCCGCCGTAGTAGCGCTTGCCCGGGTAGCCCTCCGCGTACTTGTTCGTCGGCGTCGACCCGATCGCCTCGAGGACGGCAGGCCACGTGAAGTTCTCCGACGCGATCAGCTCGATCTGATTCCGCTGCCGCTCGGTCTCCTGTGCAAGGAGGTCGGCGATCTGCGGGTCGACCTGGTCGAGGCCGGCCGTGGTCAGTTGCTGGAACGTCTGCTGCGCCGCGACGGCCATCACGTGGATCGTACTGGCGCTCGCAGTCGGCGGAGAACCTCGGTGGCGGGCACGGCGCCCTCCCGCAGGATGCGCGGTTCGGGGCCGGTCAGGTCCACGACGGTCGACGGTGTGCCTGGCACCTCCCCGCCGTCGACCGCCGCCGCGGCTCCGGCGCGGATCTCCTCGGGCACGTCCTCGAAGCGGCGCGGGTCCGGCCCGCCGGGGAGGTTGGCGCTCGTCGCGACGACCGCGCCGACGCTCGCCACGATCTCACGCGTGGTGCCAGGCAGATCCGGGACGCGGATGCCGAGCGCGTCCGGGTTCGTGCCGGTGAGCCAGCGGAAGCGGTGCGCGGGATTCGGGACGACGAGCGTCAGCGGCCCCGGCAGCAGGTGCCAGGCACCTGACGTGTCCAGTTCGGGCAGTAAGGCGCGCAGGGTGTCGACGCTCGCGGCAACCAGCGCGGTCGGCTGGGTCGGTGGGCGGCCCTTGAGCTCGTAGAGCCGGCGCGTCGACACCTCGTCGTGCGGCTCGGCGGCGAGGCCGTAGACGGTGTCGAACGGGAGCACGACCGGCAGGCCGGCGCGCAGCGCTGCGGTCACTGCAGCAGAAACGACGCCACCTCCGAGCTGAACGCTTGCGGCTGGTCGATCCAGAGGAAGTGGCCGGCCCCGTCCAGCACCACGCTTCGCGAGTCGGGGATGCCCGCGACGAGGTCGTCGGCCGCGAGCTTCCCGAAGAAGTCGTGGTCGCCGGTGACGACGAGCGTCTGCGCGCGGATGGCGGGGAGCAGCGGCCGAAGGTCGAACTGCGGCGCGGTCTCGCGGTTGAAGTAGGTGAGCGCATCGAGGTTCGGCGGCTCACGCGCAAAGACCTGTCCGAGCACGGGTAGCCCGTCCGCGCGAGCGAAGTGCAGGCGGAGCTCCACGAGCGCGAGCTGCACGATCTCCGCAGGCTCGAGGTCGGTCGAGGACAGCCGCTCGGCGCGCGCCGCACGCGCCTGCTGGATCGTCGGGTCGCTGTTCCCGTCCCAGACGGCCTCCCCGGCAGCGTGATATTCGGGCGCGAGCCGAGGGCCCGTGGCGGCGAGGACGAGCCGCCGCACACGCTCGGGATGAGTCGCTGCGTATTCCATGGCGACGAAACCGCCGTGGGAATGGCCGAGCAGATCGAACTGCTCGACGCCGAGCTCGGCGCGGAGCTGCTCGAGGTCGGCCACGTACTCGCCCGCGGCGTACGTGTCCGCGAGGGCGCTGCCACCGGTGCCACGTGGGTCGACGACGATGCACTCGAACAAGCCGACGAGCCCGCCGAGGTCGGTCAGCGTCGCGCCGGAGAAGCCCGGGCCACCGGGGTGGCAGACCAGCAAGGGACCTTGGCCCTCGCGGCGATAGGCGAGCTTCACCGTCGTCCTTCAACGACGCGAGGCTTGCCGGCCAGATCCGGCGTGACCCGCACGTCGTCGTACCCGGCGGACGTGAGGGCTGCGGCCACGTCGCGTGCCTGGCACTCGTGGGTCTCGAGGACGAGGAACGTCGTTCGCGCGAGGCGCGCGAGCCGTTCGTGCAGGCCGACCCCGACGAGGGCGGAGCGCGGCTCCCAGTCGCGAATCTCGGGCTGCAGCGTGTCCCACTCGTCCGGTGTCACATACGGCGGGTTCGAGACGACGAGATCCCAGCCTTCGGCGGCGACGTCCAGATCGCCCTCCCGCACCTCGACCTCGAGACCAAGTCGCTCGGCGTTCTCCCGTGCCAGCGCGACGGCGTCCGGGGACAGGTCGACGGCGGTGACGACCGCGCCGGGATGCTCGTCGGCGATCGCCAGCGCGATCGCGCCCGTCCCGGCGCCGACGTCGAGCACACGCGGGGCACGGGCCGAGCGCAGGAGCTCGAGCGCGCGCTGGACCACGATCTCCGTCTCGGGCCGTGGTACGAGCGCGCGCGCATCTGTCTTCAGCACGAGCCGTCGAAAGCCCCACTCGCCGAGCACGTACGCCAAGGGCTCACGCTCGACGCGTCGTCCCAACAGGACCTGCCACGTGCCTGGCACCTCTGTGTCGGCCAGTGCGTACACGCCGCTTCGGGACGTGCCGAGCACGTGCGCGAGGATGAGCTCCGCGTCGACGCGCGGCGTCTTGACGCCGGCGGCGGCCAGGTCACGCTCCGCAATCCGGAGCGCCTCTCTCACCGTCACTCTCCGAGTGCGCGGCGACGGTCCTCGGCCGTGAGCGCCTCGGTGAACTCGTCGAGCTCACCCTGGAGCACGCGGTCGAGCTGGTGGGTCGTGAGCTTGATCCGGTGGTCGGTGATCCGGTTCTCGGGGAAGTTGTACGTCCGGATCTTCTCGGCCCGCTCGCCGGAGCCGATCTGCGAGCGGCGCGTCGCATCGAGCTCCGCCTGCTGCCGCTCGCGCTCGAGTTCGTACAGGCGCGCCCGCAAGACGCGCAGCGCCTTTTGCCGGTTCTGCAGCTGGCTCTTCTCGTCTTGCATCGAGACGACGAGGCCGGTCGGAAGGTGCGTGACGCGGACGGCGGAATCGGTCGTGTTCACGCTCTGCCCGCCAGGGCCGGTCGAGCGGTACACGTCGATCTTCAGGTCGTTGGGATCGATCTCGACCTCGACCTCCTCCGCCTCGGGCATGACCGCGACCGTCGCCGTCGAGGTGTGGATCCGTCCCTGCGACTCGGTCTCCGGAACGCGCTGCACGCGATGCGTGCCGCCCTCCCACTTGAAGACGGAGTACGCGCCGTCGCCGCTGATCGCGAACGTGACCTCCTTGTAGCCGCCGGCGTCGTTCGGGCTCGCGCCCAGCTGCTCGACCTTGAAGCCACGCCGATCGGCGTAGCGCGTGAGCGCGCGGTAGAGGTCGCCTGCCCAGATCGCGGCTTCGTCGCCGCCGACGCCCTGGCGGACCTCGACGATGACGTCCTTGCTGTCGGCCGGATCGGTCGGCGCCAGCGCGACACGGAGCTCCTCCTCGAGCGCGCTGCTCCGCTCCTCGAGCTCGGGCACCAGCTCGCGCAGCACGCCGTCGCCTCGCGCCTCATCGAGGTCGGTGTGCACCTGGCGCCACTCCTGCGCCAGCTTGTGCGGCGCTTCGAGCTCCTTCAGCCTGCGCCCGGCCGCCGCCGCTTCCCGGTGGTCGTTGTAGACGGCAGGGTCGGACATGCGCTCCTGCGCCTCCTGATACGAGCGTTCGAGCTCGTCGACGAGCTGTTCGATGTTGCCGGCCATGGCCGGCCCAGATTAGCCCTCGAGCCGGGCGTCCAGAGTGATGTCGGGGACGCCGGCAAGCGCCTTCGACACGGGACAGTTGGCCACGGCTGTTTCGGCCGCCTGCCGGAACTCCTCCCCACTCGTGCCTGGCACCTTTCCCGCGACGTGCAGGGCGATCTTGGTGATCCCCTCGCCCGGTTGGAACGTGACCGTCGCGGACGTCTTCAATTCGTCGGCGGGATGTCCGGACTGGGCCAACCCGTTCGACAGCGCCATCGAGAAGCACGCGGCGTGCGCGGCGGCGATCAGCTCCTCGGGGCTCGTCTTGGTCTGCCCGTCTTCCGACCGTGCGCGCCAGTCGACGTCGAGGCTGCCGAACGCACCGCTCGTGACCGAGTCGATGCGGCCGCTGCCGCTCATCAGGTCGCCGTGCCAGGTCACTTCGGCGGTGCGGTCAGTCGCCATCCGGGTCTCCCTCCAAGGTCGCGTTGACGGTCACGGTCGCGCTGGCTTCGATCAGCTTCGTGAACGGACAGCCCGCGCTCGCGGCCGCAGCGAGCCTGTTCAGAGTCGCCGCGTCCGTTTCTTGTACACGCGCGCGCGCGAGAACCTCAGAAGCGACGATTCGATGGGAGCCGTCCTCGACCTGGTCGAGGGTCACGGTCGCCTGTACGTCGAGCTGCTCCGGCGGCATTCCGGCCTCTGCCAGCTCACCGGCGAGTGACATCGAGTAGCACGCGGCGTGCGCGGCGGCGAGCAGCTCCTCCGGGCTCGTCTTGCCGTCCGGCTGCTCCACGCGCGACGCGAGCGAGTACGGCAGCTCGGAGAACGCGCCGGACGCAGCGCTGATCGCACCGCTTCCACGCGCGACGTTCCCCTCCCACGTGACGCTGGCCGAGCGCTGGACGCGTGGCACGCAGGAAGCGTATGCGTCAGTCGCCGCGCTCTGCGGCAACCAGCGCGCGCAGGCTCTCGTGCTCCTCGGCGCAGGCAGGGCAGCCGGCCAGGTGCGCACGCAGGCCTGGCACGGCGGCGTCGGCATCGGCGCCGGCGAGCTCGAGCTCGACATAGCGATCGAGCTCCGCGAAGCACGTGTCGCAGCCGATCTCCGGCCCGACCGGCCCGAGGAGACGTGCGAGCGTCTGCTCCAGGTCCATCAGCCTTCCTCCTCCAGATGCTCGCGCAGCTTGCGCCGCGCATCGTGCAGTGTCTTGTACAACGCGCCGCGGGTCGTGTTCAACCGCTCGGCGAGCACGTCGATCGGGACGCCGTTCAACGCGATCGCGACCACGATCTGCCGCTGGTGCGGCGTCAGCTCCTTGTGGATCGCGTGCTGCAAGCGCGCCAGCAGGTCCCGCTGCTCCACGGTGGCGGCGGGCGACGGCGCGCCGGACGAGAGACCGGTCCACTGCTCGGGCTCGAGCGGGATCTCACGCCCCTGCCAGGCGCGCTTGCGCAGCTTCACGGCCGCCTCGACCAGCGCGAACTTGTACGCCCACGTTGTGAAGCGGCTCTCGCCGCGGAACTCGTCGAGGCGGCGGAGGACGCTGAGAGTCGCGTCGTCCGCCGCCTCGAGAGCGATCTCGTCGAGCTCGTCCCCGCGCAGATGTGGCAGAGAGGGACGCCGGCGCGAGACCTCGAACCGCGCCGCGCGGAGCAGCAGCGCGTGCAGCTCCTCGACTGCGAGCTCTCGCGCCCGCCCCTCAGCCTGCAGATCTGCCAGGAGCGTGTCGCCGGCCGTCGCCGCGATCACGCCGCGGTTCCCTCCTGCAGTGGAGCGAGGATCCGGAGTGCGAGCTCGGGTGGGCATCCGTTTTCGACCAGTTCGATCAGTGCGTGGAGGTCGTAGCGCCCGTCGCGTGCGAGCTTCGACGCCAACGGCAAGCCGAATCCTGCCTCGATGAGCCGGTCACGCCGCCACGAAGTCACGTTCGCTTGAAGCATGGCGATTTCTCCAGGCCGCCCGCACCGGGACACCGCGGAACGCCCAGGCAAGCCGCGTCAGCGTCAACGCGCCGAGCAGAAGCCCAAAGTCGCGCAGCGCAATGTCGTAGTACTCCGGCGGGTTCTTCGTCAGCAGGTTCACGACGATCCCGACGAGCCAGGCGGCCACGAGCGGCCCGCCGATCGTGGGCGCAACCGCGACTGCGAGCCCAGCGACGATCTCGACGACGCCGACGAAGTACATGAAGTCCTGTGCACTCCCGGGAGCGATGCTGTTGATCCAGGCCGCGAGGTAGTCAGGCCAGTGCACCGTCCAGTTGAAGAACTTGTCCAGCCCGAACAGGATCGGCGCAGCCGCGAAACCGACACGCAGCAGCACGTACGCCTGGTAGGCGGCGTCGCGTACTCGATCCTCCGACATTTCGACCTCCTCGATCGCTGACACATCGTTTGTGTCGCGCGGGCGGCCCTTCTTACGCCATTACCTCTACCTTCCGCTCGTTCGGGTCGTGCGACCCTTCGAGCGCGAGGACTTCCTTGAGGGCGCGGATCGAGACCTCGATCTGGTCGAGCGAGGGCTGGCGCGTCGTCAGCCGCTGCAGCCAGAGACCCGGTGCGAGCAACGTCATCAGGACCCGGTTCTCCTGGTGCTTGCCCGCGAAGCGGATCAGCTCGTACGCAAGGCCGGCGATGACCGGCAGCAGGAGGATGCGCGTCGCGATCAGCCAGTACCAGTGCGGCCGGCCGAAGAACGCGAAGACGAAGATCGCGATCACCATCACCCAGAGCAGGAACGCCGTGCCGCAGCGCGGGTGGATCAGGCTGTGCCGCTGCACCGTCTCGGGCTCCAGGTCGTCGCCCGCCTCATACGCGTTGATCGCCTTGTGCTCGGCAGCGTGGTACTGGAACACGCGCCGCAGGTCCGGGAGCAGGGAGATCAGCACGAGGTACGCGATGAAGATCCCGACCCGGATCAGACCTTCGACGATGACGAACCAGGTGGCGTCGATCCCGATCCAGTCCGTGATCAGCGCCGGCGAGACCTTGAAGAGGAGAATCGCGAACCCGATCGCGACGGCGAAGGCGAAGAACAGCTGCCCGCGGGTCAGCTCGGTCGCAACCTCCTCGCCCTCCTCGCCCTCCTGCTTTGCCGCGTAGTTCGCGGAGATCGCCAGCGCGCGGAACCCGATCGCAAGCGACTCGCCGAGCGCGATCACGCCGCGGACGACCGGGAGCCGCCAGATCGGATGGCGCACCATCGGCGACTCGATCGGCTGATTGACATGGGCGATCTCGCCGTCGGGCTTGCGCACGGCGACAGCCCAGTTTGAGGGACCGCGCATCATCACGCCCTCGAGGACTGCCTGCCCTCCAACGGTCGTCATGAAGTTGGTCGGCTAGCCGCGGCGGGCGCCGCCGGCCTTCTCCAGCCGGCGCTGGAACCGCTCGACCCGGCCGCCTGTGTCGACGAGCTTCTGCTTGCCGGTGTAGAACGGATGGCAGTTCGAGCAGATCTCGACATGGAGCTCGGGCTTCGTGGAACGCGTCTGGAACGTGTTCCCGCAGGAGCACGTAACGGTTGCGAGGACGTATTCGGGGTGAATGTCAGGTTTCATCTTGATCTGAATCCAGGATAGCAACGGCCGTTTTGGGTGCGACGTTGCCGCCCGAGACGACCGCGGCGACCGTCTGGCCCGGCTCCGGCGCCACGACGCCTGACAGCAGGGCAGCCGCCGTCGCCGCTCCCGCCACCTCGCAGGCGAGCTTCATCCGGCCGTACATGAAGCGGAACGCCTCCCGCAGGGCGTCCTCCGAGACGAGGACGGACTCGACGCCGAGCGCGGTGCAGACGCGGACGCAGTTCGCGCCTGCGTAGGGGCCGTTCAGCCCGTCGGCGATCGACTTCGCCTCGACCGTGACCGGCTCGCCCGCCTTGAGGCTCTCGTGGAGCGCCGGCGAGCGCTCCGGCTCGATCGCGACGACCCGCGTCTCGGGCTTTAGCCCCTTGACGGCGGTCGCGATCCCGGAGACGAGGCCACCGCCCCCGACCTGGACGAGGACGACGTCGGCCTCCGGCGCGTCCTCGAGCATCTCGACGCCGACCGTGCCCTGGCCGGCCATCACGAGCGGGTCGTCGTACGGGTGCACGAGCGTCCGGCCCGTCGACTCGATCAGCTCGTCCAACCGCTCGAACGCCGCCGGGATGTCGGGAGCCTCGGTGTCGATCGTTGCGCCGTAGCCGCGCGCCGCGGCGATCTTCATCGGGCTCGCGGTCTCCCACATCACGACGAGCGCGTCGATCCCTTCGACTGCCGAGGCGTACGCGAGGGCCTGCGCGTGGTTGCCCGCCGAGATCGAGATCACGCCGCGTCCCTTGTCCTC
>DATFTK010000030.1:0-2477 GCA_035262005.1 Gaiellaceae bacterium
CGACTGGATGAGGCATGTCCAGCTTCTACCCCGGAGGGTGATTGGCTACGCCTGTGCGCTAGGACGTGCTGGTGCTCGGCGGCGGCTCGGCGGGCTGCGTCTGATCGAGCACAACCTGCTCTCGGACACACGCGATTGCGACGCGCTGCAAGAGGCACTCGAGCTGCGAGGCCTCCGTGTTCGCCAGGATCCCCCGCGCGAACACGCACCTACCGACGCTGGCGCTCGCCGAGCGGACGGCCGATCTGTTGCGCAACCCAAGGGAGGGCGACGGCGAGATCGCCTTTCTGATCCTCGCGTAGCTGCACGCCGGCGGCTGCCCAATCGGGCGGCGCCGCCGACCCCTCGGTCGCGACGATCCCGGTCACGAGAGCGGCGAGCGCCGCCTCGTCTTCGAGTCGCGGCGTCGATGCACCCTCGACACGAAGTGACAACAACGCGAAGGCGAGGTCGATCCTCGGATTCCCGATCCGGGCTTCCGCCCAGTCGACGAGCACGACGCCGCGTCCCGTGAAGCAGAGGTTCCCCGCCCAGATATCGTTGTGAACGAGGCCGGAGCCACTGCGCGGGAGTCGCGCTTCGGCTTCGATCAGCAACGGGAGCGCATGCTCGAGCCAGCGTGCGGAGCAGATGCCGAGTGCGAGCAGCGGCCGAGGCTCCGCGGCGATCGCCGCCCACGCCGAGGCCTCCGTCAGCCGGGGCAACTGCGCCGGCGGAGCCGTCGCCGCCACCTCGTCAAGAGCGGCGAACAGGGCGGCGCAGTCGTCCGGATACGGCGGCGGCCAGTGGGCCGCGGAGAGGTCCTCCAGCAGGAGCACCTCTCCGCGAACGTCGTGGAGCTTGGGAAGGAAGTCCCGACGAACAGCTTCGTAGACGACGATCTCCGCGGCACCTGCCTCCTTTGCGAAGAGGCGCGTGCCGTCGTCGAGCGTCACGCGCCACTTCCGTGCGCGCGTGTAGCCGCTGCCGACGATTGGCTCCCACTCCACAGGCGCAGCATCCCTAAGTGGCAGCCCGTTGACCTTCCGCAGCCTCGATCTGCAGCCGCGGCATCCACCTGAGCCAGCTGGGGAAGTACCAGCTGCGCTCGCCAAGGAGCTTCATCGCGCTCGGCAGCAAGACCGAGCGGACGATCGTCGCGTCGAGCAGCAATGCGACGGCGACGCCGAAGCCCATCTGCTGGAACATGATCAGCTCGCCGCGGGCGAAGCCTGTGAAGACGGCGACGATGATCAGCGCCGCGCCGGTGATGATCCGTGCGGTCGACGCCACGCCGAAGGTCACGGCGGCCGTCGTGTCGCCCACCTGGTCGTGCCGCTCCTTGATCCGGCTGAGCAGGAACACCTGGTAGTCCATCGAGAGCCCGAACAGCACCGAGAACAGGAACAGCGGCACCCAGGCCTCGATCGTCCCCGACTGGGTGAAGCCGAACAGGCCCGCGCCGACGCCGTGCTGGAAGACGAGCACGATCAACCCGTAGGCCGCGCCGACGGAGAGAAGGTTGAGGACGACCGTCAGCGCCGCCAGCGTGAGCGAACGGAAGACGGTCGTCAGCAAGATCAGCGTCAGCCCGAGCACGAGCGCGATCACGTACGGGGCGGGGCCGATCGCCGAGTCGATGTAATCGACGTTCTCCGAGGTGACGCCGCCGACGAGGACCCCTGTGCCCCTGGTCTCCGAGCGCAGATCGCGCACGGCGGCGATCGCCGGCTTGCCGGAGGGATCCCCCGGCAGCTGCGCCAGCAGCAGCGCGGTTCGGTCGCGGCCCGTAACGAGGTGCGTTGGGCCGAAGCGCGAATCGCCGGCGAGCTCGCCACGCACGCGCTCGAGTGGCGCAGCTCCGTCCGCGGACACGATCTCGACCGGGCTTGCGGTCGCACCGGGGAAGTTGCGCTGCAGCAAGGCGTAGCCCTGCCTCGCCTCGAACCGTTCGGGCAGCACGCTGACGCCCGTCGTTCCGACGTTCATGCCGAAGACGGGGATCGCCGCCGCGAGCAGGATCGCGACCGAGAGCGTGAGGCTGAGCGCCGGCCGCCGCAGCACCGCCGCGACGATCGCACCCCAGAAGCGGCTCTCGGGATCGTTCCGCCGGCCGGCGAAGGGAACGCGGAGACGGTTGACTCCGTCTCCCAGCAAGCTGAGCAGCGCGGGCAGCAGCGTCGTCGCGGCGATCACGGAGATGACGCCGACGACGATCGCGCCGATCGCCAGGCTCCGCATGATCGAGTTCGGGACGATCAGCATCCCCAGCATCGCGACAACGAACGCGGTGCCGCTGAACACGACTGCCCGGTTCGCGGTCGTCGATGACGCCGCGATCGCGTCCGCCTTCTCGAAGCCGCGACTTCGCTCTTCGCGGTACCGCGAGACGACGAACAGCGCGTAGTCGATGCCAAGCGCGAGACCCATCCCCGTCAGCATGTTCACGACGAACACCGACAGCGAGAACGTCTGCGCCAGGACGGAGACGACGCCGA
>DATFTK010000031.1:0-27887 GCA_035262005.1 Gaiellaceae bacterium
GAGAAACGTGAAGTTCGCGTGCGAGCGAATCGAGCGTCCAGGGCTCGGCCGGGTTGTCCTGCATCAGCCGCAGCGCGCGGCTCACCACCGGATCGCTCTGGGCTCGGAACCAGCCTGGCGCGTCGGCCGCGGCCCCCGTGAAGTGTGCCCGGACGGCCTCGACGAGAAGCAGGTCGAGCAGCCGGTCGAGCACGGCGTCCTGGCCGACCTCGTCGCGCAGCATCTCCTGGGCGAGCAGGCCGAGGAACGGCGTCTGCCACTCGTCCGCGCGCAGCACCCGACGCGGCGGAAGCGCATCGAGCAGACGCCGGGAAACCTCGCCTTCGAGGTTGTAGGTGCCGGTGAGGATCTCCGTCGAGCCGTCGGGGCTGTTACCCCAGCGGCGGACCCCGAAGGAGCGCATGAGCCCGACCTCCTCGCCCTCCGGCGTGGTGCAGCGCTGATCCGGGTGGATGATCACGTGCGGCTCCGTGGCCGGGTCGTCGGCGAAGGTGTAGTGGTCGGGGCCGCGCACCAGCGCGACGTCGCCGGCACCGAGACTGATCGGCTCGCCCCTGTCGGGCACGTACCAGGCGCTGCCGTGCAGCATCGCGACCACGCTCAGAGGAGCCTCGTCCTCGATCCTCAGCGACCACGGCGGTTCGAGCGTGCAGCGCAGCAGGAACGCGCGCCGTGCCCGGGGCCCGTCGAGCAGTCCCGCGATCGCATCCACGACGTGACTCTAGACGCTCGCGTATCCGATCGCGACGCGCAGCCATTGTGCGTCTCGCCGAGCCGCAGCTTGACTGGGTGCATGACAACCCGAGCCCACATCAAGCCAGGCGACACGCTCGCCAACCCGGTCACCGGCGAACGGTTCACCTTCATCGAGACCGCGAGTACCACGAACGGGGAGCTCCTCGCCTTCGAGCTCGACCTCCGCCCGGGTGGAGGCGTACCGATGGCCCACGTGCACCCGATCCAGACCGAACGGTTCGAAGTCCTCGAGGGCAGCGCCCGCTTCCGCGTCGGCCGGCGGTCGACTCTCGTCTCGGCAGGCGAGGTCCTCGAGATCGAGCCCGAAGTCGTGCACGGGTTCTCCAACCCCGGTCGCGATCCGGTGCGGATGCGCATCGACGTCAGGCCCGCGCTGCACATGGAGGAGATGTTGTGCGAGGTCGTTGCGCTCGCCGAAGCCGGCCGCCTCACCAGGCGCGGGATGCCGCGCAACCTCCTCGATCTCGCCAGCCTCGCACGCACGTACGACGACGTCGCCCACGCGCCGTTTCTGTCCCTCCGCCTGCAGCGCGCACTGCTGGCGCCGATCCTGCTCGTCGCTCGGCTCCGGCGCGCGAAGCCGGCGGCCGCGCCAGCGCCCCTCAGCTGCGGACGCGCTCCTCGGTCTCTTTGTCGAACAGGAACACGTTGTGACGCGCGACCGAGAACTCCAGCTCCTCACCGGCGTTCAAGCGCTCGTCGACCGGCAGCTTTGCCTGCAGCGCCGTGTCGTTCCGGGTGATGTGCACGAGCTGCTCGTCCCCGAGGTACTCGACGACGTCGACGCGTCCTGTGAACGGGATCGAGTCTGCGCGGCCGTTGCCGACGTTGATGTGCTCGGGCCGGAAGCCGGCGATTCGATCGGCACCGCCGACGCCGCCGAGGAGCGGCGCGGGGACGAGGTTCATGGCAGGCGAGCCGATGAAACCTGCGACGAAGATGTTCACGGGGTTCGTGTAGACGTCCTCGGGCGTTCCCACCTGCTGTAGCAGTCCCTGGCTCATGACGGCGATGCGATCGCCCATCGTCATCGCCTCCACCTGATCGTGGGTGACGTAGATCGTCGTCGTGCCGAGCCCTTCCTGGAGCTTCAGGATCTCGGCGCGCGTCTGGACGCGCAGCTTCGCGTCGAGGTTCGACAGCGGCTCGTCCATTAGGAACGCAGCCGGATCACGCACGATCGCGCGACCCAGCGCCACCCGCTGCCTCTGCCCGCCGGAGAGCTGTTTCGGCTTGCGCTTGATCAGCGGCTCGAGGTCGAGAATCTGCGCGGCGCGCCTGACACGAGTGGTGATCTCGGCCTTCGGCACGTGCTGGTTCCTGAGACCGAACGCGAGGTTGTCGTACACGGTCATGTGGGGGTAGAGCGCGTACGACTGGAACACCATCGCGATGTCGCGATGCTGCGGGGCGACGTTGTTCACGACGCGGTCGCCGATCAGGATCCGACCGCCCGAGACCCGCTCGAGCCCTGCAAGCATTCGCAGCGCCGTGCTCTTCCCGCAGCCCGACGGGCCGACGAGGACCATGAACTCGCCGTCCGCGATCTCGAGGTCCAGATCCTTGACCGCCACGGTGTCACCGAACTTCTTCGTGACGTGCTCGAAGGTGACGCTTGCCATGTGCTCAGGCCTCCCGGGCTGGATTCCGTGGCAGGGCGAAGTGAGCCGACACCAGGAACGAGTAGACGACCGTGAGCGTCAGGAACGGCACGATCGCAGCCACCACGCCGACGACGTTCACGAGCAGCAGCGCGAACGCGAGGCCGACGAAGCCGAGCGGCCTGCGCGCAAGCATGAGCGCCGCATCGCGCGACACCTCGCGCAAGGGCCGAGCCGGCTCGAAGACGACGAGCGGCCAGAGCGCGAGCTGGAAGACCGCGACGAGCAGCAGGAGGTAGAGGCTCAGCGCCGCGAACGGCCAGGCCCACGTCCCTGCACGAGCGTAGAACGGGATCACGACCGCCCCGATCACGCCGACGACGAGCAGCGCGCCGCCGAGCGCCAGCCCTCGGCGCCAGTGGCGGCGCAGCCCCGTCATGGCTTCGGCCAGCCGCAGGTCCTCCGTCTGGGCGAGCATGACCGCGCAGTGCATCACCGCGGCGACCAGCGGCCCGACGAGCACGGCGAGCAGAATCGCCGGGCGGAGCGCGAAGGTGGCGAGCACGACGACGGCGACGGAAAGGCCGAGCACGGTGTTGAGGACGATCAGCCGCCACGCCTGGTGATAGGCGTCCGCGGCCGCCACGGCAAACGCGCGGCGCAGGGTCATCCCTTCACCCCGGCGGCTGCGACGCCCGCGACGAAGTAGCGCTGGAAGACGACGAACAGCAACAGGATCGGGAGAATCGCGAGCACGCTCGCGGCCATGAGCGGTGGCCACAAGGTCGTGTAGGCGAAGCGGAAGTGGGCGATCCCGATCGGAATCGTGTACTGGTTCGGGTCCTGGAGCAGGATCGCCGGCCAGAACAGGCCGTTCCACGTTCCCTGGAAGATGAGGATCCCGACCGCGGCGAGCGCCGGGCCTGCCAGGGGCAGCATCACCTTCCGGTACGTCTTGAAGTATCCGGCCGCGTCGAGCTTCGCGGCCTCCTCGAGATCACGGGGGATCGTGAGGAAGTACTGACGCATCAGGAAGAGGCTCGTCGCGGAGACGAGCTGGATGAGGACGAGGCCGTCTCGGTTGACGAAGCTCGCGTTGTGCCAGCCGAGGTGTCCGACCCAGGCCGGAATCCAGTTGACGAGCATGAGGTAGATCGGCACGAGCCGCAGCTGGTCGGGGATCATCAACGTCCCGAGCACGACGAAGAAGAGCACCTCGCGGCCCGGGAACTTGAGTCGCGCGAAGGCGTAGCCGCCGAGCGATGCGAGGAACAGGTTCGAGACCGTGACCGCGCCGGCGATGATGAAGCTGTTGAGCGTGTAGCGCCCGAAGTTGAACGTGTGGAAGGCTTCGCGATACCCGGACAGCGTCCAGTGCTTCGGGAGCAGCGAGAACGCGCCGACCGTGTCGGCGAGCGTTCGGAACGACGTCGAGATGCTCCAGAGGAACGGGATCGCGAACAGCAGTGCGACCCCGAACATCACGACGTACGCGATCGTCGTCCGGATCCGCTCGCCTCGCTCGCGACCCGGGATGCCGGTGGGGGTTCCTTTCGCGGCTTTGGGCTCGAGGATGAGCTCGTCGACCGCAACGGCCGGCGGCGCATGCTCAACGGCCGGTTGCGCCTGCTCCGTGCTCATCAGGCGACCTCCGCCTTGCCGAAGAGCAGACGCTGAATCACCGTCACCGTGAAGATGAACACGAACAGCACGACGCCGACGGCCGACGCATACCCGAACTTGATGTTCCCGATCGCCTGGTTGTAGAGGTAGAGCACCACGGTCAGGGTGGAGTAGTTCGGCCCGCCGGACGCACCGCCGATCAGGAAGGACTGGTCGAACATCTGCAGCGCGCCGATGATCGAGACCACGAGGACGAAGAAGTGTCCCGGCTTCAGAAGCGGAAATGTGATCTTCCAGAACGTCCGCCAGGCGTTCGCCCCGTCGATCGCCGCCGCCTCGTAGACGTTGGTCGGAATCGCCTGCAGGGCGGCGAGATAGAAGAGCATGATCGTGCCCGACGTCGTCCAGGCGTTCAGCCCGATGATCGCCGGCAACGCGGTCGACTCCTGGTCGAACCACGCATGCGTGTGCGTGTAGCCGAGATGGTGCAGGATCGTGTTGAAGAGGCCGTCGGACGCGAGGATGTACGTGGCGATCGCGGCGATCGCGGCTGAAGCCGCAAGCGACGGGAAGTAGAACGCGGCGCGGAAGAACGTCCTGAACCGGATCGCCTGGTTCACGACCACCGCCAGCGTCAGCCCGAGTGCCATCTGGATCGGGACGACGAACACCGCGTAGACCAGCGTGTTCCTGACGGCGTGCGTCCAGAAGACGCTGTCGTGATAGAGCGCGCGGTAGTTGCCCCAACCGACGTACGCCCCCTTGAAGATCTGCCAGTCGTATCGGCTGATGTAGACGGCGTAGCCGATCGGAACGATGAAGAAGAGCAGGAAGAAGGCCATCGGCAGCGCGACGAATGCGTAGCCGACGAGCGCCTCACGGATCCGCTCGTTGCCGAGCCCGCGTGCCTGCCGTCGTTTGCCGACCGCAACCGCCATCTGCCGCCCTCGCTTGATGAGCTTCCCGCGCGCCTCTCGACGCGCGGGAAGCGTGTCTGCTACGTGACTAGCCCTTCGCTGCTGCGGCGATCTTCTGGAGCATGGAGTTCACCGACTCCTTGCCCGCGATCACCGCCGTCAGCTCGTTGTTCGCCACGTCATTCCAGATGTGACGGAACCCGGCCTGGTCGCCCCAGCCGTGCACCGAGGACGGGTACCTGAGGAACGCACCGCGACCGGGGACCGCGCGGACGTCCTTCCGCGTCGGCAGCGCGAGCCCGAGCGAGACCCACTGCTGCATGCCCTGGCGGCCGACGAGGTACTTGAGCAGCTCCCACGCCGCCGGCTTGTTCTTCGAGTCCTTCGCCATCGAGTACGACACGGTGAAGGCGAGGTTGCCGTGGCGCTTGCCCATCGGCATCGGCGCTGTCGTGAACTTCACGCCGGGGAACGTCGCCATGGTCGGGAACATCCAGTTGCCCTCGAATGCGAAGGCAACCTTCTGCTTGCCGAAGGC
Source organism: Gaiellaceae bacterium (assembly GCA_035262005.1). Lineage (GTDB taxonomy): Bacteria > Actinomycetota > Thermoleophilia > Gaiellales > Gaiellaceae > 3-1-20CM-4-69-9. The sequence continues at coordinate 5,436 of DATFTK010000031.1, forward strand.
CTCTCCGCACCAGCTCGAACCGAGGTCCGAAGGCAGGGCCGCGAGGCCGGACTTGAGCAGGCCGACGTAGAAGTTCGCGGCGGCTCGGAACGGAGCCGTGTTCGCGTCCTTCCACTGTCCGGTTCCACCGGCCTGGTAGACGAACGCCATCAGCCTCGCCCAGTCGGCGCTGAGGCAGATCGGCTTGCCGCCCGGCACGTTGATCCTCGACGCGACGTTCCTCAACTGCGTCCAGGTCTTCGGGACGGGGTTGTTGCCGAGGAGCGTCGTGTTGACCTCCATGCCGAGGGACGACCAGTCCTTCGGGAAGCCGTAGTAGTGGCCCTTGTACTTGAAGGCGTTCAACAGGCTCGAGTAGAACGGCTTCGTCGCGAACTTCGACTTCTTGACATACGAGTCGAGGTTCTGCAGCACTCCCTGCTTCGTCCAGTCGACGAAGTCGGCCACGTCGACGTACAGGACGTCCGGTGGCCTGCGCGCGGCGAACTTCGCGAGCTCCTGCGCCTGGTAGTCACCCGTGATCGACTGGTAGTTGACGTGGATCCGCGGGTGGGTCCGCTCGAAGTCGGCGACGACCTTGGCAAGCTTCGTCTCCTCCGGCGGCGACGTCTGCCACCCGTTCAACGTGACCGTCCCGGAAGGCCCTGCTGCGGGCGCCTTCGCGCGGTCGGTCATGGCCTGCGATCCGGCTGCGACCACGGACGCCCCCAGGACGACCGCAAGCAGAGCCGGGACCATCAGCCTCTTGCGCATGTTTCTCCTCCTCGTTTGTGGCTCCGGACGCACCGGAGCCGACCCCCAGGTTCCTTCGTGGAGCTTTCGCCCCGTCCCGCAGTACAGGCGGGCTCAACTCGATTTAGACCCCTATCGGCAAGGATTGTTAGTGGTGCCTTAGCGCCTCCCAAGCCCTGCGAATATCGTTTTCGGTCGTACGCTCGTTGCCGATCGCAAGCCGCAGGACGTATCGGCCGCCGACTCGCGCGTGTGAGACGAAGAGCTCGCCGCTGCGGTTCACACGATCGAGAATCGCCTCGTTCTCCTCGTCGGAAGCGTCGCGACGGAAGCACACGAGCGAGAGGTGGCGAGGTGCGCAGACTTCCCATCCGGGCTCTTCCTCTACCCAGTTCTCAAACATTTCAGCCATCCGGACCGCCTCGCGAATACGCATCTGCAGGCCCTCGCGCCCGTAGCACCGAAGCACCGCCCAGAGCTTGAGCGAGCGGAAGCGGCGGCCGAGCGCGGGGCCGTAGTCGGAGAGGCTGTCGACCTCGTCGCTCGTCCGTAGGAACTCCGGTACGAGACTGAAGGCGCGGCGCAGGTCGTCGGGCCGCCGCGACCAGAGCAGCGAGCAGTCCATCGGCGTGAACAGCCACTTGTGCGCGTTCACAACCAGCGAGTCGGCGCGTTCGACGCCGGCCTGCGACCAGCGGAGCTCCGGGCAGACCCATGCCGAGCCGGCGTACGCGGCGTCGACATGAAGCCACACGCCGCTCTCTGCGCACGCGTCCGCGATCGCCGGAACCGGGTCGACCGAGGCGGTCGAGGTCGTGCCCACCGTTGCGACGACCGCGGCCGCGTCGTTCAGGTCGAGCGCGTCGACTCGGAGGCGGAACTCGTCGTCGGCGGGGATCTTGCGCAGCTCGAGGCCGAGCAGCTTCGCGGCCTTGTCGACCGACGAGTGGGCGTGCTCGGAGCAGACGACCACGCTGCGTCCGGTCGCCTCACGTGCGGCCGCGAGCGCGGCGAGCGTCGACGTCGAGGCCGTGTCCTCGATGTGGCCGTGCCAGCCGGCGGGCAAGCCGAGCAGCTGCGCCGTCCAGTCCAGCGTCAGCGCCTCGAGCTCGGTCGACGCGGGTGAGGTGCGCCAGAGGAAAGCGACCGAGTTGAGGGTCGCCGCGAGCAGCTCCGCGAGGATCCCGGGCTCCGAGGCGCTGGCGGCGAAGTACGCGAAGAAGCGCGGGCTCTGCCAGTGGGTGACGCCGGGCAGGAGGATCTCGTCGACGTCGCGCAAGACGTCGGCAAAAGGCTCGCCCTGCTCCGGCGGCGACGCCGGCAGCCGTGCGGTGACGTCGCCCGGCCGCACCTGGGCGAGCACCGGGTAGTCGCCCACGCGCTCGAGATAGCGCGCCGCCCATTCGAGCGCCAGCGCGCCGTCGTCGCGGAAGCTCACGTCTTTCGCAGCTTCTGAATCTGCGCCCAGGAGCGCGTGTTCAGCACGTGCTCCCTCGTCAGCCACGCCCGACGCGCCTGGGCCACGCCCATCTCCATGTGCTGCAGCGCGCCGAGCTGGTGCGCGTCCGTGTTGACGGCGATCTTGACGCCGGCCTCGCCCGCCATGCGCGCGTGCGTGTCCCGCAGGTCGAGGCGGTTCGGCTGCGAGTTGATCTCCAGGAACGTCCCCGTCTCGAGCGCCTGCTCGACGACACGCTCGAACTGCACGTCGGCCGGCGGGCGGATGTTGATCTTGCGCGCCGTCAGGTGCCCGATCATGTCGACGTGTGGGTTGTCCATCGCGGCGAGGATGCGCTCGGTCGGATTGCGGTCGAACGCCGCGTGCAGCGACGCGATCACCCAGTCCCGCTCCGCGAGCACCTCGTCCGGAAGCGAGAGCGAGCCGTCGATGCGGATGTTGACCTCGATCCCCTTGAGGAGTTGGAAAGGCTGCAGCCGCTCGTTGAGCCCGTCGATCTCGAGGTTCTGCTCCGCCAGCGTCCCGCGCGGGTGGTCGGTCACCGCGAGATAGGCATACCCGCGCTGGCGGGCCGCGAGGGCCATCTGCTCGAGCGAGTCGCGCCCGTCCGAGTACGTCGTGTGGGAGTGCAGGTCGCCCTGGATCTCGCCGAGCTGGACGAGTGTCGGCAGCTCGCGTTTGCGCGCCGCCTCGAGCTCGCCGGCGTTCTCGCGCAGCTCCGGCGGGATGAACTCGTACCCGAGCCGATCGTAGACCTCCCCTTCGTTCGCGTACGTGAGCTCCTCCCCCGTCTCGACGACCGTGATCGAGTACTCCGAGACCGAGAGCCCGTCCTTCACGGCACGCTCACGCAGCGCGAGGTTGTGGTGCTTGGAGCCGGTGAAGTGTTGGAGCACGTTGCCGTAGGACTCGGGCGGAACCACGCGCAAGTCGAAACGCAGGCCTTCGTTCGAGAGCACGGTCGCCTTCGTCGGTCCCTTTGCGACCACGTCGACCACCCATTGCAGCGTCGTGAAGTAGTCGATCAGCGCGTCCGGATCGGTCGCGGTGGCGATGATGTCGAGGTCGCGGAACGTCTCCTTGCGCCGGCGCGCGCTCCCGGCCTCCGACACCTCGACTGCTGCCGGATGCTCTTTCAGCACGGAGACGACCGCGAGCAGCGCGACGAGGCCGTCGCCGAGCAGCCGCCGGTCGGAGGGTTCTTGCTGCTGCTCGGCGAGCGCCTTGAGGATCCGCTCCTCCGTCTTCGCGCCGAGGCCCGCAAGCGTGCGCAGCTGTTCCTGCTCGGCCGCGCGCTTGAGCTCCTCGACGGTCGTGACGCCGAGCTCCTTCCAGATCCGTGCGGCGGTCTTCGGGCCGAGACCGGGCAGCCGCATGAATCTGACGACCTCCGGCGGCACGATCTTCTTGCGCTTCGTCAGCGCGTGCATCTCGCCGTCCTCGACGACCTGGACGATCTTCTCCTCGATCGTCTTGCCGATGCCCTGAAGGTCCTTCGCGCGGCCGTTCAGCGCGAGCTCGGCGACGGAGCCGGCCGTTTCGCGGATGCGCGTCGCGGCTTTGCGGTAGGCGAGCACTCGAAAGGACGCCTCGCCCTCGATCTCCAGCAGGTCCGCCAACAAGTCGAGCTGGTCCGCGACGTCCACGTTCCGGGGCAGCGTTTGCGACACACGTTGAATATACGTCGGTGCCTGGAGTCGTCGTCTGTCTCCCCACGTACAACGAGCGCGAGAACCTCGAACCGATGTTGCGCGCGCTCGGCGACAAGGGCGTGCACGTCCTCGTCATCGACGACAACTCGCCCGACGGCACCGGTCAGCTCGCCGATCGCCTCGCCCAGGAGCTCGACTACGTCAGCGTTCTCCACCGGCCAGTGAAGGAAGGGCTCGGTCCGGCGTACCTCGCCGGCTTCAGGCGCGCGCTTGCAGACGGTGCCGAGCTCGTGCTGGAGATGGACTGCGACTTCTCGCACGATCCGGCCGACGTCCCGAGGCTCGTTGCCGCGGCAGACGACGCGGACGTCGCGCTCGGGTCGCGCTACGTCTCCGGCGGCGGCGTGCGGAACTGGGGCCTGGTGCGGCGGTTCATCTCGGCGGGCGGCTCGTGGTACGCGCGCGTCCTGCTCGGCACGCGCGTGCGCGATCTGACCGGCGGGTTCAAGTGCTATCGCCGTCTCGTGCTCGAGACGATCGATCTCGACGCCGTGCATTCGAAGGGGTATGCGTTCCAGATCGAGACGACGTACCGCGCGCTGCGCGCAGGCTTCCGCGTGGTCGAGGTGCCGATCACCTTCGTCGATCGTGAAGACGGCACCTCGAAGATGTCACGCGCAATCGTCGCCGAGGCAATCTGGAAGGTGCCGCTGCTCCGCCTCTCCGCGCTGACGGGCCGTCTCTAAGCTTCAGTCGTGTTCGAAGTGACCGACGCGACCTTCGAGCAGGACGTGCTGCGAAGCGACGTCCCGGTCGTGCTGGACTTCTGGGCGCCCTGGTGCGGTCCGTGCCGCGCGGTCGAGCCGATCCTCCAGCAGCTCGAGGCCGACACGCTCGGCAAGGTCGAGTTCGCGAAGCTGAACATCGACGAGAACCCCGAGACCGCCGCCCGCTACGACGTCCTGTCGATCCCGACGGCGATCCTGTTCGCCGGTGGCGAGGCGAGGGCGACGATCATCGGCGCGCGCCCGCGTTCGCACTACGAGCGCGTGCTAGCGGAAGTGCTCCCAGCCGCGTAGCTCATACGGTTCGCCGCGATACCTGACCGTGACGCCCTCCCCGAGATCACACCAGCCGATGGGTGACGCCAGCGCGGTCGGCTCGGCAACGGCGGCAAGCAATTCGTAGTCCTCGCCGAACGCGAGATCGTCGAGCTCGGCCCCGTCGGCAAGCGGGACTCGCTCCAAGTCGATCGTGATGTGGCAGCCGGAGCGCGAGGCGATGTGTGCCGCATCGACTGCGAGCCCGTCCGAGATGTCGAGGAGCGCGTGCGCGCGAGCCGCGAGCTCCTTGCCCTCCGCGAGCCGCAGTGGCGGGCGAACGTAGGAATGCCTCCTGAACGCGGCACCCGCGGCTCCGAGTGGACCGGTGACGACGAGCACATCGTCAGGCTTGGCGCCGCCACGTCCAGGAACGCGCGCGGAACGGCCGACGGCCGTCACGCTCAGGACGACCTGCCCCGCACGAGTCGTGTCCCCGCCGACGATCGGGACGCCGGGCTCCGCCAGCCCGCCGTAGAGCTCGAGCACGTCTTCGAGCTCGGTGCTCGCCGGCGCGGCAAGGCTGACCAGGAGCCCGTCGGGCTCGGCCCCCGACGCAGCCAGATCGCTCAAGTTCACCGCCGCGGCACGCCACCCCAGATCACGCCACGACAGCCAGTCGAGCCGGAAATGCACGTCTTCGACGAGCGCGTCCTGCGTGACGATCGTTCCGTCGCCCAGATCGGCCGCATCGTTGTCGATGCCGCGCGCGAGCCCGCGGCGCTCTAGCTCGGCCAACAGTCCGAGCTCGCCCAGCTCAGAGAGCTGCATCGAGCGCGCCGCGGAGTGCTTCGGCGTCGCGCGCCGACCGGATGACCGCGACACCCGCGGCGCCGGCGCGAACGCAGTCCGCGGCGTTGCCGGCATCGATTCCCCCGATCGCGACGACGGGCGTCGATACGGCCGCGCAGATCTCGCGCAAGCCGTCGAGGCCGATCGGAGGGTCTGCGTCGAGCTTCGACGGCGTCGCCCACACCGGACCGGCGCCGATGTAGTCGGCACGCCCGTCCGCGGCGCGCGCGTCCTCGAGCGACGACGCTGACAGGCCGAGCATGAGGCCGTGCTCCCTCGCGGTGTCGGCGCCCTCGTCGCCGCGGCCGAGATGCACGCCGTCGGCGCCGAGCATCAGCGCCGCCTCGACGTCGTCGTTGACGACGAACGGGATGCCGTGCCGCGCGCAGAGGCTTCGCGCCGCACGGCCGCGCTCGACGACCTCGAGTAGCGGCCGATCCTTGAGCCGCCACTGCACGACGGTCGCACCGCCTTCGACCGCGATGCGGGCCGTCTCGAGCTCGTCGACCAGCACGTGGACCTTCACGAGATCCTCGCGCGCCCGTCCAGCGCCGCCGGGTCGAGCGCGGCGAGCGCGTCGTACAGGTTGACGTGAAACGTTCCCGGGCCTTTCGCGTCGGCTGCTGCGTCCTCTGCGGCGACCCCGAAGACGGCCAGCGCCTCGGCTGCGGCCTCGAGCGGCTCTCCCGGCTTCGCGGCCAGGTAGCAGCCTGTGATCGCGCTCGACATGCAGCCCGTGCCCGTGACGGACGCAAGCAGCTCGTGGCCGTTGGCGACGGCGAGCGAGCGTTCTCCGTCCGAGACGTGGTCGACCACACCGGTCACCGATGCGACGACGCCGAGGTTGCGCGCCGCAAGCTGCGCGAGCTTTGCCGGATCGTCCCCCGCCTCCATCGACTCGACACCGCGCACTTCCGCCGCGACACCGACGAGCGTCGCGACCTCGCCGGCGTTTCCGCGGAGGACTGTCACGTCGACATCCGCGAGGATCCGCTTCGTCGTGTCGGTGCGATAACGCGTCGCGCCCGCGCCCACCGGGTCGAGAACGACGGGAGTGTCTCCGGCGTTCGCCGCCCTGCCCGCCGCAATCATTGCCTCGACCCAGTGCGGCGACAGCGTGCCGATGTTGAGCACAAGCGCACCCGCGAGCGCGACCATCTCCTCGACCTCCTCGCGTGCGTGCGCCATGACCGGCAACGCCCCGAGTGCGAGCGTTGCGTTCGCGGTCTCGTTCATGACCACGTAATTCGTGATCTGATGGACGAGCGGCCTGCGCTCGCGCAGCACGCCCAGGGTTGCCCCGGGAGAGACGCTCACGCGGCGACGTTCACCGGCCCCTCGCCGGCCCCGAGCTCCGCGAACCCGTTGCGAACCGCTTCGGTCGCGACCACGGTCGCACGGCGCGCAGCGTCCTCGAGCGACCGACCCTTCGCCAGCTCCGCCGTCAGCGTCGCGGAGTGCGTGCAGCCGGCGCCGTGTGTAGCCGCGACGTCGTAGCGCTCGACGGGGATCTCGAGATGGCGCGTGCCGTCGAAGAGGTGATCGACCGCTTCGACGCCGTGGCCCCCGGTCACGATCACGGCAGCGGCACCGAGCTCGTGGATGCGCTCGGCTAGCTCACGTCGCGGCGCCGTCGTCCCGGCCAGCGCCTCGGCCTCGTCGAGGTTCGGGGTCACGACCGTCGCGAGCGAGAACAGCCGCTCGACCAGCGTCGCGACCGCGTCGTCCTGCAGCAAGCGCGCACCGGAGCTCGCGATCATCACCGGATCGACGACGAGCGGCACCGGATGCTCCGCGAGGAAGTCCGCGACGGTCGCGATCGCGTCGCGTGAGAACAACATGCCTGTCTTCGCCGCGTCGACGCCGAGGTCGGAGAACACCGCCTCGAGCTCTGCGCGGATGAACTCCGGCGGGGCTTCGTGCACCGCCGTCACACCGACGGTGTTCTGCGCCGTCAGCGCCACGATCGCGCTCATGCCGAAACAGCCGGCGGCGGCGAACGCCTTCAGGTCGGCCTGGATCCCTGCACCGCCCCCCGAGTCGGAGCCGGCAATGGTGAGACATCTCGGTACCAATCCACTCCCTTCGCCGGTGCGAACCGGATCAGGTTCGACGGGTGTGATCTCAGCCCGTGCGGGCACCCCGGTCACGCAAGGGTACCGTGTGCCACGTGAGTGCCGTACGAGAGTTGCGGCTTGTTCTGACCGTGCCGGATTTCGATGCGGCGCTCGGCTTCTACCGCGACGCCCTCGGTCTCGACGTCGAAGCCGTCTGGTCCAGCGAAGGCGGACACGTGACGCTGCTGTCGGCCGGCCGCGCCACCGTGGAGCTCGTCGACGAGGCTCACGCGGCGGAGATCGATCGGTTGGAGGTCGGGCGGCGTGTCGCCGGCCCGGTGCGCGTCGCGTTCGAGGTGGAGGACAGCACCGCTGTCGCCGACGAGCTCGAGGCAGCCGGCGCGACACGCATTGCGGGCCCGGTGTTAACGCCGTGGAACGACACCAACGTCCGCCTCCAAGCGCCTGACGGGACGCAGCTCACGCTCTTCACGCCGGCCGAGTGACGACCGCCGGCGCCGCTACTTGGGACGACCTGCTGGCAGGCGGCGAGCTCGCGCATGTCGAGACCGTCGTGCCCGCCGGCGCTCGGCTCGCGCCGCAGCCGGACGAGCTGCAGCCGGGACTCCGTGCGTCGCTGCCCTTCGACGAGCTGTACGAGCACCAGCGCGAAGCCTGGGACGTCGCCGCGCGGGGCCGGCACCTGATCCTTGCGACCGGAACGGCATCCGGCAAGTCGCTCGCATTCAACCTTCCGGTGCTCGACGCGATCGCTCGCGAGCCGAAGGACCGCGCGCTCTATCTGTATCCGACAAAGGCGCTGGCGCAGGACCAGGCACGCGCGCTCGGCGAGCTGCGCGCGCCCAACATCCGAGCTGCGATCTACGACGGCGACACGCCGGGCGAGCGCCGTTGGCAGATTCGCCGGTGGGCGAACGTCATCCTCACGAACCCGGACATGCTCCACGTCGGCGTTCTCCCGCACCACGATCGCTGGGCGGACGTGCTGCACAACCTCCGTTACGTCGTCGTCGACGAGGCCCATGTCTATCGCGGTGTCTTCGGCTCGCACGTGGCGAACGTCCTGCGCCGCCTGCGCCGGCTCGCGCACGTCTACGGCGCCGATCCGCAGCTCCTGTTCGCCTCCGCGACGATCGCCAACCCCGGTGAGCTGGCCGCGTCGCTCGGCGGCGTCGACGCAGACGTCGTCGATCACGATGGCGCGGCCCGCGCCGAGCGGACGATCGCGCTCTGGAACCCGGAGCTGCTCGACGCCGAGCTCGGCGTGCGCGCGAGCCCGCTCGGAGAAGCGTCGCGACTGATGGCAGAGCTCGTCACGCGCGGGCTGCGGACGATCTGCTTCGCCAAGTCGCGCAAGGCCGCGGAGCTGATCCACAAGTTCACAGTCGACCGGGTCGACACGGCGACCGGCAAGCGGCTGGCGCCGTACCGGGCGGGCTACACGCCGGCGCAGCGACGGGACATCGAGCGCCGGCTGGTCGAGGGCGAGCTGCTCGGGGTTTCCGCGACCGACGCGCTCGAGCTCGGGATCGACATCGGGGTGCTCGACTGCGCGATCTCGGTCGGGTTCCCCGGAACGGTTGCGTCGCTCAGGCAGCAGTGGGGACGTGCTGGGCGCCGAGGACACGGCCTGGCGGTGCTGATCGCGAGCGAGGACGCGCTCGACCAGTACTTCATGCGAGAGCCGGAAACGCTCCTCGAGCGCCGCGTCGAAGCCGCGATCCTCGACCATGCGAATCCCCGTGTCCTCGACGGTCACGTGCGCGCAGCGGCGTTCGAGGCGCCCGTCGACGACGCCGATCGCGCGACGCTCGGCGACGCGGCGCTCGAACGCGCCGCGTTGCTGCCGGACCTCAAGCGGACGAGGAGCGGCTACGTCTGGGCGGGCCGGGACTATCCCGCCGGACAGTTCGGCCTCCGCTCCGCGACGCCGGACACGTTCGCCGTCGTCGAGGCACAGAGCGGCACCGTCCTCGGCCTGGTCGAGCGCGAGCGCGCGTACTCGACCGTCCACGAAGGTGCCATCTACCTTCACCTCGGAGAGAGCTACATCGTCCGCCAGCTCGACCTGCAGGCGCGGACGGCGGTCGTGACGCCGTACAGCGGCGACTACTACACGCAGGCGAAGAAGGAGACCAACACCGCGATCGAGGAGACGCTGCGCACGGAGCGACGCTGCGGGCTCGACCTCGCCTTCGGCCGCATCTCCGTGACGGAGCAGGTCGTGGCGTATCAGAAGAAGTCGATCCGCGACCAATCGACGCTCGAGACGGCCGATCTCGACCTGCCGGAGACGAGCTTCGAGACCGAGGCGATCTGGTTCCTCCCCGAGCCCGGACAGCTCGAGGGCCTGGAGAAGATGCCGAAGCTGCTCGGGACGCTGCACGCCGCCGAGCACTCGATGATCGCGCTGCTCCCGCTCTGGGCGATGTGCGACCGCTGGGACATCGGCGGGCTCTCGACGAACGTCCACTTCCAGACGAACCGCCCGACGGTCTTCATCTACGACGGGCATGCCGGCGGCGTCGGGATCACCGAGCGCGGCTTCAACGCCTTCGAAGGCTGGGTCGCCGACACCGCCCGGATGCTCGAGGGCTGCCCGTGCAGCGAGGGCTGCCCGTCCTGCGTCCAGAGCCCGAAGTGCGGCAATCTGAACGAGATGCTCGACAAGGACGGCGCCCTGACCTTCCTGCGCCGGCTGGTAGCCTCATCGACGTCCGCGAGCTGACGGACGGCGACGTCGGCCGCATCGGCGACCGGCTGCCGCTCGCCCGCTTCGGCAGCGACGGGACGTATCTCGTCGCCTGGGACGACGGCGAGCCGGTCGCACACGCACACATCTCCTGGAACCAGACGATGCTCGGCGATCCGGAGATCCAAGACGTGTTCGTCCGCGAAGACCGACGACGCGAAGGCCTCGGCACGGCCGTGACGCTCGCGGCCGAGCGCGCGGCCGAGGCCCGAGGCCACCGCCGGATCAGCCTAGGCACGAGCGTCGACAATCTCGCAGCGAGGCGTCTCTACGCCAAGCTCGGCTACCGCGACTCCGGCCTCGAGCCGGTGCGCGTGCAGGGAACGGTGATGATCCGCAACGGGCCACTCGAGGTCGACGACACCTTGATCTACCTCGTCAAGGACCTGGGTGTCGATTTCGAGGGCTCCCGTTCGTCGTAGTGTCGAAACCGACGAAGGGAGGGAGAACGTGAAGGTGTTGGCGCTCATCTACGGTGACGAGACCCGCTGGGACTCGTCCGACGAGGAGCAGCGCGAGGCCGTCTACGCAAAGTACCGCGCCTTCGGTCAAGAAGCGGCCGACCAGATCGTCGACGGCGCCGAGCTTGCCTCGACGCGGACGGCGACGACGGTTCGCGTCCGCGACGGACAGACGGTCGTCACCGACGGCCCGTTTGCGGAGACCAAGGAGGCGCTCGGCGGCTTCTACTTGCTCGACTGCGCGACCCTGGACGAGGCGGCCGAGGTGGCCGCGCGCATCCCGGGTGCCGAAACAGGGGCGATCGAGCTGCGTCCGGCACAAGAGGAGGGCGCGGCATGAAACTCCTCGCGGTCGTCTATGCAGACCAGAAGCGGTTGGCATCCCTCACCGCCGACGAACGCCGCGCGCTCGCGGCGGTCGCCTGCCTGAAGCTCGTTCGACCGGCGCGACAGGAGGCGGCGGCATGAAGTACCTCCTGCTCCTCAACAACAGCGCCGAGCTGTTGGATGCCTGGCACGGGTTCTCCATCGAGGAGCGGCAGCGCCAGCGGGAAGAGGCGCTGCCCCGATGGGACGCACTGTTGACGTGGGCGCAGGAGCAAGGCATCGAGGCGACCGGGCTCGAGCTCGGCGACCCGGCGAAGGCTCGCGTCGTCCGCGTCCGTGAAGGCGAGGCGCTCGTCACGGATGGCCCGTTCGTCGAGACGAAGGAGATCCTCGGCGGTTACTTCCTCGCCGACTGCAAGGATCTCGACCAGGCGATCGAGCTCGCCGAGCGGGTCCCGGTCGCCGAGAGAGGCTCGGTGGAGATACGGCCGCTCGTGACGAGCTGACTGTCGACGCGCTCTTCCGCGAGGAGTGGGGGCGTGCGCTGGCGATCCTCATTCGCGTCCTCGGCGACTTCGAGCTCGCCGAGGACGCGGTGCAGGACGCGTTCACCACGGCACTGGAGCGTTGGCCGCGCGACGGAAGGCCGCGCAACCCGGGTGCGTGGATCGTCGCGACGGCACGCAACCGCGCGATCGACCGAATCCGCCGCGAGCGCACGCTCGCGCGCAAGACCGAGCTGCTCGCCGCGCTCGAGACGCTGCAGACCGAGGAGGACACCGACGTGAGCTCGATCCCGGACGACCGCCTCAGCCTCGTCTTCACGTGCTGTCATCCGGCGCTCGCGCCGGACGCGCAGATCGCGCTCACGCTCCGTGAGGTGGGAGGCCTGCAGACCGCGGAGGTCGCGCGGGCGTTCCTCGTGTCCGAGGCGACCCTGGCCCAGCGGCTCGTACGGGCGAAGCGGAAGATCCGCGAGGCCGGCATTCCTTTCCGGGTCCCGCCGGACCATCTCCTGCCCGAGCGGCTGCGCACCGTGCTCGCCGTCCTCTACCTCGTCTTCAACGAGGGCTACTCGGCGACGTCCGGCGACGCGCTCGTGCGCCGGGAGCTCTGCGAGGAGGCGATCCGCCTCGCGAAGCTGCTCGCAGTCCTGATGCCCGACGAGGCCGAGGTGCTGGGCTTGCTCGGCCTGCTGTTGCTGCAGGATTCCCGGCGCGAGGCGCGCACGAGCTCCGGCGGCGAGCTGGTGCTGCTCGAGGATCAGGACCGCGCCTTGTGGAACCGCGCACGAATCGAAGAAGGGAGTCGCGTGCTCGAGCGGGCCCTCGCACTCAGGTCGCCCGGGCCGTACCAGCTCCAGGCCGCGATCGCCGCCCTGCACACCGAGCCCCGGACGGACTGGCCGCAGATCGCTGCGCTGTACACGCAGCTCGCCCGCCAGGTGCCCTCGCCGGTCGTCGACCTCAACCGCGCGGTTGCCGTCGCGATGGCTGACGGGCCAGAGCACGGCCTGGCGCTCATGCGCGACCTGCCGCTCGACGAGTATCACCTGTACCACTCGGCGCGCGCCGACTTGTTGCGCCGGCTCGAGCGACTCGACGAAGCGGCAGCTGCATACCGCCGCGCGCTCGAGCTCGTGCAGACGGAGCCGGAGCGCCGGTTCCTCTCGCGCCGGCTCGCAGAGATCTCGTAGAACACCGGGATGGCCGAAGCGCTGGGAGGAACGCTCGTCGTCGGCGGCGGTTTCGCCGGCGGCTACGTCGCACGGCTGCTCGGCACGCGCGGCGCGACGATCGTGTCGCCGGAGAACTTCATGCTGTACACGCCGCTGCTGCCGGAGGCCGCGTCCGGCACGCTCGAGCCGAGGCACGTCGTCGTTCCACTTCGGCAGATGTGCCCGCACGCCGAGCTCCTGCTCGGTCGCGCGACGGAGCTCGACGTCGCAAACCGCCGCGTTCGCGTCGTGACCGATGAGGAGGTGCTCACGGTCGGCTACGAGAACGTCGTCATCGCTGTCGGAGCGATCTCGCGCACTCTCCCGATCCCCGGCTTGGCCGACCACGCGATCGGCTTCAAGACACTCCCCGACGCGATCTACCTCCGCAACCACATCCTTCGGCGGCTCGAGGCTGCGGCGGCCGCGCCCAACGAGACGCATCGGCGACGCGAGCTGACGTTCGTCTTCGTCGGCGCCGGGTACGCCGGTGTCGAGGCGCTGGCTGAGCTGTCCGACCTCGTGCGCGATGCGCTGCGCTACTACCCGACGCTCCGGGACGAGCCACAGCACTGGGTGCTCGTCGACGCGGCGCCGAAGATCCTCCCCGAGATCCCGGCGCCGCTCGGCGAGTACGCCGCCCGGCAACTCGCAGGCCGCGGGATCGACATCCGCGTAAGCACGACGCTCGAGTCGGTCGAGCCGCATGCGGCCGTCCTCTCCGACGGCGATCGCATCCTGACGAGCACCGTGGTGTGGACGGCGGGCGTCCGCGCGAACCCGCTGAACGAGCACTTCGGCCTGCCGCTCGACGAGCGCGGTCGGATCAAGGTCGAGTCGACGTTGCAGGTGGAGGGAGTCGCCGGCGTCTGGGCGCTGGGCGACGGCGCGCGTGTCCCGAACGCATCGACGCCCGGTGAGTACGACCCGCCGACGTGTCAGCACGCGCTGCGCCAGGCGCGGCAGCTTGCGAAGAACCTGGTCGGCGAACGGACGCCGTACAAGTACCGCATGCTGGGCCAGGTCGCGACGCTCGGACGCTACAAGGGCATCGCCCAGATCCCCGGCGCGCTGCTGCGAGGCTTCCCCGGCTGGTTCGTCACCAGGACGTACCACCTGTACCAGCTGCCGCTGGTGACGCGGAAGCTGCGTGTCGTCACCGACTGGACGACGTCGCTCTTCTTCCGCCGCGACATCGCCGAGCTCGGCTCCCTGGGCCATCCCGAGCACCTGGGCTCGTGAACCTCGACCCGCTCCGGTCGATCCGTTTGCGCACGCCGCGGCTCGAGCTGCGGCTCGCTTCGGAGCGCGAGCTGGTCGAGCTCTTTCGCGTCGCCGAGGGCGGAATTCACCCACCGGAGGAAATGCCGTTCTACGTCCCATGGACCGACAGCCTCGACCTCGATTCGTTCCTCGCCTTCCATCGCTCCACCTGGGCCGAGTGGTCGCCGGCGAAGTGGACGCTCAACCTGATCACGTTCCTCGACAGCCGCCCGATCGGATCGCAGGACATCGGAGCAAAGGACTTTGCGACGAAACGCATGGTCGAGACCGGCTCCTGGCTCGGCACACCGTTCCAGGGCAGGGGTCTCGGGACCGAGCAGCGAGCAGCCGTGCTCGACCTGGCGTTCTCGGGGCTCGGGGCAAGCACGGCCGTGAGCGGGTCGTTCGTGCACAACGTCAAGTCGCAGCGCGTCTCCGAGAAGCTGGGCTACCGCCGCACCGGCACGCGGACGCTGGAATCGCGCGGCGAGCCGGTCGAGCACTACGACTACCGCCTCGAGCGACCCGACTGGAGCTCGTCGATCGAGGTGGAAATCAGGGGGCTCGGGCCGGCGCTGTCGCTCTTCGGCGCTGCCTAGCCTCCCCCTTCCGGGGTAGGCGCGACGCCCGATTCGTGCCGATTGTGTCTCCTATGCGGCTGCTTCACCGCGAGCGGATCGTCCCGCTCGGCCTTCTGCTGGGCATCGGCGGCGGCGTCCTCCCCGTCGCGCTGCTGCTCGGCGTCGGGCAGCACATGGTCATGTTCGGCATGTCCGTTCACTTCGTCGGCGTCGGCGTCAGCGCGCTGTGCGCGACGGCAGTCTCGCTCGCCCTCACGATCGTCGGCGTGCGCCGCCACGACGGCCGCGTCGTCTTGATCGGAACGGGCTTCACGGTCATGTCGGGGCTCCTCGCGATTCACGGACTCGCAACCCCCGGCGTGATCATCGGCATGAACGGCGTGCTCGCGCTCACCGGCGCTGCAACGCTTCCGGCGGGTGCGGCGGTGCTTGCGCTGTCGGCCGCGCCGCCGTTTCGACGGCCACGCAACATGGGCCCGCTGCTCGCACTGCAAGCATTCGCGTTCCTCGCGGTCTTCTTCCTCGGCTTCATCGGGCTGGCCGTGCCTCACGTCGTCCCCAGCGTGCCGGCGCCGGGCAGCAAGCCGGCCTGGGTGGCGCTCATCGTCGGCGCGGCGTTCTTCGCCATCCTCCTGTGGCGCGCGCTGAAGACCTATCTGCTGACACGCCGGTGGGCGGACCTCGTCGTCGTGATCGGCATCGCCTGGCTGACTGCGGCGCTGCCTCCCGCTCTGCTCATGAACTACATGCAGCTCGGCTGGTGGCTGGGCCATCTCTTCGAGCTGATCGGGATCATCGCCGTCGGCGTCACCGTCGCGATCGACCTCTTTCGCTCAGCACAGTCGCGCTCGCTCGTCGGCGACCTGCGTGCCGCCGACCTGGTGGCGGCCGAAGAGGCGTTCCTCGGCGCGCGCGTGCGCGCGTTGACCCGGTTGCTCGCTGACAAGGACGAGTCGACGGAAGAGCACACACGGCGCGTGGCAATGCGCGCAGTCCAGGTGGGAGAGGAGCTCGGCCTGCCCCCCGGACGGTTGCGCGACCTGGCGATCGGCGGGCTTCTGCACGACATCGGCAAGCTCTCCATTCCGGAGCGGATCCTGAAGAAGCCGGGCGCGCTCGACGACGACGAGTTCGCGGCGATCAAGCTGCATCCCGGGCGCGGCGTGAAGCTGCTCCAGGAGCTCGGCGGCTTCGGCCCGGCGATCCACGACCTCGTGCACAGCCATCACGAGCGGCTCGACGGCGAGGGCTATCCGCGCGGTCTCGGCGAGAGCGACCTCAGCCTCGACACACGCATCATGACGGTCTGTGACGTGTATGACGCGCTCGTGTCGCCCCGCGTCTATCGCGACGCGTGGTCGCACGAAGACGCGCTCGCGCTGCTGCACCGGGACACCGGTACGGCCTTCGACGGGCGCTGCGTCGCCGCCCTCGAACGCGTGCTCGCAAGCGAACGCGGGCGGGTCGTCCAGCTACCTAGCGCAGTGCTCTCAGTGCGTCCGTCAGCCGCTGCCGCGTCGTAAGAACGCCCTCGAACAGGTCGCCGTGCTTGGCGATGCGGTCGCGCACGACCGGCATGGTGAACGACAGTGGATCGAGCCTCTCGTTGACCTCGCTCCACCTCAGCGGCGTCGACACCGGCGCGCCCGGACGTGGCCGCACGGAATAGACCGACGCGATCGTCTTCCCTTCGCCGTTCTGGTTCGAATCGATCAGAACGCCGCGCCGCTTCGACTTCGTCCACTCGGTCGTCGCGAGGCCGCGGTTCGTGCGGGCGATCGCGCCGGCCACGATCTCCGCGAACTCGCGCGTGTCCTCGTACGTGTATCGGCGCTCGATCGGGACGAGGACGTGCATCCCTTCCGCGCTCGACGTCTTGGGGAAGCCGACGAGGCCGAAGGCATCGAGCGCCTGCTTCACGAGCAGCGCAACCTGCACGGTCTCCTTGAACCCGACGTCGGGTGACGGGTCGAGGTCGAAGAGCACGAAGTCCGGACGGTCGGGCTTGTCCGTCCGCGAGTACCAGGCGTTCATGTCGATGCAGCCCATGTTGACCATCCAGAGCAGCGCCAGCTCGTCGTTGACCAGCGGGAAGTTCACCCACTTCCGCTGCCGCGGCGACTCGCGCGTCGAGACTTGGGTTCGGAACGTCGGGATCCACTCCGGCATGTGCTTCGGGGCGTCCTTCTGGAAGAACCGGCCGGCCTCGATCCCGTCGGGCCAGCGCACCATCGTGAACGGCCGGTTGCGCAGGTGCGGGACGAGCACGGGTGCGACGTCTCTGTAGTACTCGAGCAAGTCGCCCTTCGTGATGCCCTCGACCGGGAAGAAGACCTTGTCGAGGTTCGACAGCTTGAGCTCGCGGCCGCCCTTGACGATGCGGTCGGCGATCGCGACTTCGCGTCGCACCTCGCGCGCGGCCTTGTCTTCGCGCAGGCCCAGGTACGAGGGTGCGCGTAGCCGGCCGTCATGCGTCCACTCGGCGAACTCGACCTCGCAGACGAGCTCTGGCTCGACCCAGATCACGTCGCCCTTTCGCACCTTCGGCATCTTCGGCACCTCGCGGAACGCCGACGTCTCGCGCCGAAGCGGTCGTAGCTTGTCGAGCAGCTTGTCGATCTCGCGGCTGTCGAACCCGGTGCCGACGTTGCCGACGTAGACGAGCTCGTTTCCCTGGAACACGCCGAGCACCAAAGAGCCGAAGCTCGACGCGCGCCGCCCGGTCCCCTTCGTGTAGCCGGCGATCACGAACTCCTGCTCGCCGTGCGTCTTCACCTTGAGCCAGTCGCGCGTGCGGCGGCCGAAGGCGTACTTCGAGTCGAGGCGCTTCGCCATGATTCCCTCGAGGTGCTGCTCGATCGCGGCCTTGAACAGCGCGTTGCCGTCTTCGAACGACTCCGAGAGCCGCACGGTGCGATTGCGTCGGTCGAGCAGCGAGTCGAGCCGCTGGCGCCGCTCGACGAGCGGCAGGGCGACGAGCGGCTCGCCGTCCACCTCGAGAACGTCGAAGACGTAGTAGACGAGCGGCGTGCCGGGCCTCCCCTGCTGCATCGCGGAAAAGCTCGAACGGCCGGTGTCGTCGAGCGCGACCACCTCGCCGTCGAGCACGCAGTCCGGCGTCTTGACCGCCTTCGCGACCTCCTTCGCGACCTGGTCGAAGCGCGCGGTCAAATCGTTGCCGTTCCGGCTCGTCAGCACGGTCTCGCTCCCCGAGACGGTCGCGATCGCGCGATAGCCGTCCCACTTCACCTCGAACTCCCAGCCGGCTCCCCGCGGCACGTCCTCCGCGAGTGTCGCCAGCATCGGCCGGTAGGAGGGCGCCGCCGGCGCCGGCGTCGCCTGCGTCGCTTCGTCGCGCTTGCGGATGATCAGCCAGTTCTTCTCGTCTCCGCTCAGGTGTGCCGGGATGAGCGACCACGTCCCGTCGAGGCGGTCGCCGTGGAGACGCACGGTCAAGCCGCCGTTCTTCTTCTCCTCGAGCAGCTCGTAGGTCCCGTGATCCCAGATCTCGACCGTGCCGGCGCCGTACTGACCGGCCGGGATCTCGCCCGCGAAGGTCGCGTAGTCGAGCGGGTGGTCCTCGACGTGGACGGCGAGGTGCTGCTGCCCGGGCTCGAGCGGCACGCCCTTCGGCACGGCCCAGCTTGCGAGCGCGCCGTTGCGCTCGAGCCGGAAGTCGTAGTGCAGCCGCCGCGCGTCGTGGCGCTGCACGACGAAGATCGGTTCCTTCGGCCTTCCGGCAGTCGCGCCGAAGGGCTCGGGCGTCTGCCCGGGGTCGCGCTTCCGCCTGTATTCCGAGAGTTCCTGGTCGTGTTTCAACTCGAGCCCGATCGGCTAGGCATTAGTTCAAAGGCGGATTGATGTCCTCCGAAAAGCTTCTCCACCCAGCGGGGGGGTCGACTCTTCGGGCCGGTTTTCCGGCCCGAAGTCGTTCCGAGGCGGGGGAAAAGGCTGTGGATGTTGTGGAGAGACGACACCCGTCCGCACCCGAAACCTGCCGAAAGCTCATCGAAGCTGCCGGGTTTCCACAGCTCGTACCTGTTGACTCAGGCGAAAACGCCGAGCGAGCGGAATTTGGCTCGGCGCCTGCGCTTCAGGTCGTCGGGGGGGACTGCATCGAGCTCGTCGAGCGCCTCCTGGAGCGATTCCCCCAGCAGACGCGCAGCCGCATCCGGATCGGTGTGGGCGCCGCCCTCGGGCTCCGGGACGATGCCGTCGATCACGCCGAGCTCGAGGCAGTGCACGGCATCGGGCTTGAATGCAGCCGCGGCCTTCTTCGCCTCGCTCGCGTCGCGCCAGAGAATCGCCGCGCAGCCCTCCGGCGAGATGACGGTGTAGATCGCGTTCTCCTGCATCAGCACCCTGTCTGTGAGCGCGGTCGCGATCGCGCCTCCGGACCCGCCTTCGCCGATGACACACGCGACCGTAGGAACGTCGAGGCGAGCCATCAGCGCCTGGGCGCGCGCGATCGCCCCGCCCTGTCCGTGCTGCTCCGCAGCGACGCCGGGATACGCGCCGGGAATGTCGACGAGGCTGACCAACGGGAACCCGTGCCGGTCGGCCAGCTCCATCAGCCGCATCGCCTTGCGGTAGCCCTCCGGGTACGCCATCCCGAAGTTGCGGTGTGTGCGCTCCTTGATGTCGCGGCCCTTCTGATTGCCGACGAGCGCGACGGTTCGGCCGTTGAACTTGCCCAGGCCGACGACGAGCGCCGCGTCGTCGGCGCGGCCGCGGTCGCCGTGCAGCTCGACCCAGTCGTCGAGCAGCCGCTCGACATAGTCCAGCGTGTAGGGACGGTCCTGGTGGCGCGCGAGCTCGACGGAGCGCCAGATCTCCTCGTCCGTCGGCGCCGTCTGGATGCGATTGAGTTGGCGCTGCAGCTTCTCGAGTTCGCCGGAGACCTTCGTCCCACCGAGCAGGCTGAGGCTGCGCAGCCGCGTCAGTCGGTCGCGCAGGTGGATCTCGTGATCAGTCGCCATTGCGGGAGGAAAACAGGCGGAGGAGGCGCGAGACGTACGGTTTCAGCTCCGGGCGCGGGACGATCGCGTCGATGTGGCCGAAGCGGAGGTTCTGTTCGGCGAGGCCGAAGTCCTCCGGCAGCTTTTCGCGGGTCGTCTGCTGCACGACGCGCGGGCCAGTGAATGCCACCAGGGCGCCCGGTTCGGCGACGATCACGTCGCCGAGACTCGCAAAGCTCGCGAGCACGCCGGCCGTCGTCGGGTGTGTCATCACGCTGATCAGCGGCTGACCGGAATCGTGCAGGTCCGCGACGGCGCACACGGTCTTCGGCAGCTGCATCAGCGAGAGGATCCCCTCCTGCATGCGCGCGCCACCCGATGCGGTCGCCGACACGAGCGGAACGCCGCGCTCGATTGCGCTGTCGCACGCGCGCGAGAACTTCTCGCCGACCGCACTTCCCATCGAGCCGCCCATGAACGTGAAGTCCATGACGGCGAGCTCACATGCGGTCCCGTCGACCGCCGCGGAACCGATCACCATCGCCTCACCGAGGCCGGTGTTCATCTCCGCCTCGGCGAGCCGCTCGGTGTACGGACGCAGGTCGAAGAAGCTCAACGGATCCTCGGAGCGCAGCTCGGCTGCTTCCTCGGCGAACGAGCCCTGGTCCGCCAGCGACGCGATCCGCGAGCGTGCGCGCATCGGAAAGTGATGGCCGCAATGCGGGCAGACCCAGAGCGCCGCCTCGAGCTCGTCGTCCCGGTAGTGCGAGTCACACTCGGGACACGTGTTCGGATGCTGCTTCCCCGGCGGCTCTGGGACGTTCCGGTGCTCGATGGAGACGTCGATCCGGGAAGACATGAACAGTCGAGTTTAGACGGGTGTTAGAGCCCTAAAGCTGCAGCGAATCCGGCGAGGGACTCGATATTCGACGGCTCGAAGGTCAGGCCGGTGAAACCGGCGCCCAGAATCTTCGTCCTCCCGGCCACGGATTGGAGGATCCGCTCCACCTCCGCCCGGGTCAGGCCGCCGGGCTCCGGCATGAAGACGGACATCTCGTTGGGCTCGAGCACATCGACGTCCAAGGCGACGTATGTGCAGCCCGTCTCGTCGAGGGCGTCGCGGATGGCGTCTTCGCCGATGGGGAGGCTGGTCGAGCGAATGAAGTCCTCCTCAGGCGGATCGAGGTTGCGCGCCCCGACCAGCGCGACGTCGCCGGCGTCGACCGCGCCGGAGTCCAGCAGCATGCGCAGCGGCATGCCCCACTGGTTGCCCGAAGGAGAGCTCTCCGGCGTGTTGAGGTCGCCATGGGCGTCGAGCCACACGACCGATAGGCGACCTTGGCGCGCGGCCAGGCCCTCGACCGCGCCCACGTGCGAGCAGCAGTCGCCGCCCAGGACGAGCGGTCGCTCGGGCAGGTCCGCGGCGAGCGCGAGGTTCTGCTCCTCGAGCGTCTCCGCCTCGACGATCGCCGCTTCCGGGAACGGCAGCTCGAGCCACGCCGACTCCGCCATCGCCTCGCCGCCGTCTCCCCACGCCCGCGGCACGCGCACCATCCCCGAGTGGAAGACGCGCCCGCACGAGTGGCATTCGTATTCCGGGCCGATCGCGACGGCCGTGTAGGTCCTGCAGTCGGGGCACTTCGCGCGGAGCCGGCTCACGTCAAGTCCTTCTCGAAGATGACGTCCTCCTTGATCACGCGCATTCCAACGGATTCGTAGAGTCGCGTCGCGCCCGTCGGATTATCCGCGTCGACGCCGAGGCCCACATGCGGGTCGCCGCGCCGGCGGAACTCAGCGAAGACGTGCTGCAGGAGTGCCCGGCCGATCCCGCGCCCGCGCCACTGCTTGCGCACGCCGATCGCGCCGACCCAACCGCCACCGTCGCGCTTGTCCTCGCACCGAGCCACGCCGGCGACCTCGTCGCCCTCCCAGGCGAGAAACCAGAGCGAGACGTCCGTGTGCGGCGCCTCGAGACGTTGCTCGCGCCACTCCTCGAACGGGAGCGCGTGCCAGCCCCATTCCTCCGCGAAGGACTCGTTCAGCACAGCGTGAACGGCACGTGCGTCTTCGGGCCGGAAGGTGGCGACAGCGATCCCGGCGGGCCACACCGGCTGGGCGAGCTCATGGTCGAGGTCGATGCGCATCGTGAAGTAGTGCCGCGCCTTGCTGTAACCGCGGTCCGCGAGCAACCGCTGCGCCGCGGCGTTCTCCGCGATGGCGCCGAGCCGCACGCTGGGCGAGCGCGCGGCGAAAGCTCGCTCCTCTCCTCGCGTGAGCAGCCAGCTCGACAGACCCCGCCCCCGGACATCGGGGTGAACGGTGATCCAGTAGAGGCTCTCCGCACCGCGGTCCAAGCAAGCCGCAAATCCGACGGGAATGCCGTCACGCTCCGCGACCCACGATGCATCGTCGAGGTTCGCGGCGCACCAGAAGTCCACGATGTCGGCCTCGCCGAAATCCGACTCCCCGCGCAGCGCAGCCTCCTCTGCGCGAACGATCGCCGCCGCCGCCCCGACGTCGTCGAGCGTCGCGTCGCGGACCGAGAACCCGTCAGGCGGGGACGAGCTCATCGAGCGTGTC
>DATFTK010000032.1:0-2785 GCA_035262005.1 Gaiellaceae bacterium
CCACGGGTTCTTCCACGGCGACCCGCACCCGGCGAACATTCTCGTCCTCGGCCGGCCGGACCAGATCGGGCTGATCGACTTCGGCGCCGTCGGCAAGCTCACCGACGACGACATGTCGAAGCTGACGCGGATGTTCATCGATGCCGCGGCCGAGAACGTCGATGCGTTGCCGAAGCGGTTGTCCGATCTCGGCGTGCGTTACCCGAAGGAGCGCGAGGAGGAGTTCCTCGCTGAACTGCGCGAGATCTTCTATCGCTACTACGGCGCGAGCCTGTCGGAGATCGACCCGCTGCAGATCATCCGCGAGGCGTTCCAGCTCATCTACTCCATGAACCTGCAACTGCCGACGCGCTTCCTGCTGCTGGACCGCGCGATCGCGACGCTCGGCTCGGTCGGCGTCGACCTCTACCCGGACTTCAACGTGTTCGAGGTGGCGCGTCCGTACGCGCGCGGTCTGCTGCTCGACCGCTTCGGGCCGCGGAAGATGGCCGTGCGCGCGGGGAAAGAGAGCCTGCGACTCGGTCAGATAGCGCTCGAGTTGCCGTACCAACTGCACGACACGCTCGAACAGGTGCGCGACGGACAGATCGAGGTCGGGTTCGTGCACAAAGGGCTCGACGACCTGCTCAACCGCCTCGACGTGGTGTTCAACCGGCTCGTCGTCGCGATGATCGTCGCGGGAGGGTTGATCGGGTCGAGCCTGATCGGGATCTTCGCCAAGGGCGGACCGCACGTGCTCGGCATCAACGTCATCTCCGTGATCGGCTTTGCCTTTTCGACAGTGCTGGGGCTGTGGCTGCTGTGGGGCGTGGTCCGGAGTGGACGCTTGTAGATCGTTCGTCACGCTTTCGCGCGAAAGGACATCTGTTCTGCGGCGCGCCACGGCGGTACGTTCGCTGCATGTCCGCCGCGCTCTTGCTCGCTCAGCCTGAGCCGTTTCTCGAGCGCCACCTGCGCAGCGACGGCTTCGACGTTGTCGACGACGCGGCCCGTCCGGACCTCGTGCTCCTCGGCGACAGCGCTGCGCTGGAGGAGTACCGTGCTCGGCACGGCGACGTGCCGGTGATCGTGCTCGGCGACGCGCGGACCGATGCCGTCGACCGCGTGCGCGCACTCGAGCGCGGGTGCGACGACTTCCTCGTGCGGCCGTTCACGTACGAGGAGCTGCTCGCGCGAATCCGCGCCGTGCTGCGTCGGACGTCGCCGTCGCCGCACGAGGTGCGCCGCGCCGCCGGGATCGTCGCCGATCTCGCGACGCGGACCGTCACGGTCGGCGACGTCGCCGTGCCGCTCGCGGGCAAGGAGTACGAGCTGCTGCTCGAGCTGATGACCGACCCCACGCGCGTCTTCACGAAGGAGCAACTCCTACGCGACGTCTGGGGATTCCGTTCGCTCGGGCGCACCCGCACACTCGATTCGCACGCTTCCCGGCTTCGACGCAAACTCACCGCCGCGGGTGCCGGCTCCGCCGTCGTCAACGTGTGGGGGGTGGGCTATCGGCTCCTGTAGTCTCGCCGCATGAGTGCCTTCGACGACCTTTCGTCGGTCGACGTGCATCGCATCTGGGACGGCGTGCACGCACGGGTCGTGCACGGCGACCGGCTCACGTTCAGCGTCGTCGAGCTCGATGCGAACAGCGTCGTGCCTGAGCACCGGCACGAGCACGAGCAGCTCGGCATGGTGCTGACGGGCTCGCTGTCGTTTCGGGTCGGCGAGGAGACGCAAGAGCTCGGTCCCGGCGCGACGTGGTCGATCCCGAGCAACACGCCGCATGAAGTGCATGTAGGGCCGGACGGTGCCGTGGTGATCGACGTGTTCGCTCCGACGCGTGACGACTGGGGTGACGCACCGCAGGCCGATCCGCGTTCGCCACGCTGGCCCTAGAGCAGCGCGCCCTCCAGCCGAAGCAGCTGTTCTTTTCGTTCGAGCCCACCGCCGTAGCCGACGAGTTTCCCGTCCGCACCGATCACGCGGTGGCACGGCAGCACGATCGGCAGTGGGTTCCGGTTCATAACCGTGCCGACGGCTCGAGCGGCGCGTGGACGCGCGGCGCGAGCCGCGAGCTCGCCGTAGGTGACGACCTCACCGTACGGTACGCGTGCGAGCTCGCGCAGCACGCGCCGGTTGAAATCGGCGAGCAGCGCGATATCGACGGCGAGGTCGAACCGCTGCCGCTTGCCCTCGAAGTACTCGTCGAGCTCGCGGCGCGCGGGATCGATCGGGCGTCGCGAACGGAGCACGCGCAGGCCGAAAGCCCGCGCAAGCAGGTCGACCTCGCGCTCCGGCTCGGGGTCGAACGCGATCCGGCACAGGCCACGCTCGGTGCCGGCGACGAGCAACGTGCCGATCGGCGTGTCGACGAGGTCGTAGGCGACGTCGAGCAGGTGCTCGCGCGCGGCGGCGTCGCGGAACCGGCGGTCGAGATCGGTGGAGACGGGATTCACTGGGCTTCCTTTCGTCGAAGTCTGCGGATGCCGGCCGAGGCTGCCTGTCGGGCGGCGGTTGCGTTCGAGCCGAGCGCGGCGCCGATGTCGGCGTAGTCGAGGTCGTAGCCGTAGCGCAGCACGACGGCTGCGCGTTCCGTCGGAGGGAGCCCTTCCGCAAGGTGCTCGAGCTCCGCGAACGCCGGTCGTCCATCGAGCGACGCGAGCTCGGGTAGCGCGGCGTCGGCGCGCGGGCGGCGGTGCTCGTCGATCGCGATCCGGCTTGCGATCGTGTACGCCCACGCGCGGAGGTGCTCGCCGTGCCGGAGCTTCGGGTACGCGCGGAGGGCACGCAGAAAGGT
>DATFTK010000033.1:0-11378 GCA_035262005.1 Gaiellaceae bacterium
CCAGCGAGCGCGTCCGGGATGCTGTCGGCGCTCGACGCGAGCATGGGCAGCACCGGCCGGAAGAGCTCGAAGCCGAACGCGCGGAGCCCCTCTTCGCCTTCCGCGAGCGCGACCTGAGCCGTCCGCGGCAGGTCGCCGGACAGCATGTACGCGCGACGTGCGAGCTCGAGCGGCACCTCCGCGGCCCTCGCGATCGCGTCGACCATGATCCCCACCAGCGCGCCCTGCCTCAGCTCGCCGGTGAAGAGCCGGCGGATGAAATCCGCCTCCGACGGGGTCGCGCGGGCGAGCACCCCTCCGAGCAGCGCGCGTCTGCGTGTTGCGGAGCCGCTGCCGGTCGTGGCCTGCAGCTCCGAGATCACGGCGTCCAGGTCTGCGATCGTCAGCGATGGCTCCGTCGCGCCTTGGTGAGCGAGCCCGTGAATCGTGGAGTAGCCGACGCCGACGCGACCCTGGCGCGGCACGCCCGATAGCCATCCTGTCGCGATCGGCACCTCGTCGCCTTGGAGCGTCCGCAGCAGTCCCGCCAGCGTCGCGACCTTGCTCGAACGCGAGCTCGTGCGGGCCACCGACCGCGACGCGGCGACGACGTCCATGAGCAGAGCCATCAGTCCGGCAGCAGCGGCATCACCAGACCGGTGCTGCGCCCGAGCAGGACGGCGCGGCTGATCGCGTCGAGGCCGAAGCGGGCGCGGATCTCGTCGATCGCGAGGTCGAGCTCGAGCTGCGAGCGGCGCGCGAACGGCAGCGACAGCTGGTGCGGCGTGTCGTCGGCGAGGTTGGAGACGGACACGCCGACGAGCGTAAGGCCTCGGTGCCGGATCGTCGGCGCCTCTGCCCCGAGCAAGCCGCGCGCTGTGGCAAGAATCGCCTGCGTTTCGGCCGTCGCCTCGGTGAGCGTGAACGAGCGCGTCGCGCGGGTGAAGTCGTCGAAGCGAAGGCGCAGCGTGACCGTGCGCCCGATCCGATGCGCCGCGCGCATACGCCGAGTCACCCGGTCGACGAGGCCGAGCAGGACCGCGTCGACGTCCTCCCGCGAGCGCCGGCGCCGGCCGAGCGCGCACTGCGCGCCGATCGAGCCCCGCCGGCGTCCGGGCGCGACCCGACGCGGGTCGCGGTTGTGCGAAAGGGCGTGCAGCTGCCGGCCGGCCGCGCGGCCGAGGATCGAGACCAGCGCGCCCTCTGACATCTCTGCGACCTGACCCACGGTCGCGACGCCGAGCTCGCGCAGCCGCCCAGCTGTGACGGCACCGACACCCCACAACCGCTCGATGGGAAGCGCGTGCAGAAACGGCAGCTCGCGCTCTGGCGGGACGAACAGGAGACCGTCAGGCTTCGCGACCCCGCTCGCCACCTTCGCGAGGAACTTCGTCCGCGCGATTCCGACCGTGATCGGCAGGCCGACACGGCGGCGCACCTCGCGGCGCAGTCGGACGGCGATCTCTCCCGGGCTGCCGGCGAGCCGTCGCATCCCGCGCACGTCGAGGAACGCCTCGTCGATCGACAAGCCTTCGACGAGCGGCGAGACGTCGTCGAACACGCGGTAGACCGCCTTGCTCGCCTCGCTGTACGCCGACATCCGAGGCGAGACGACGACGGCCTGCGGACAGAGACGCCGTGCAGCCCGGCCACCCATTGCCGTCTGCACGCCACATGCCTTCGCCTCGTAGCTCGCTGCCAGGACGACGCCGGCGCCGACGATCACCGGTCGGCCGCGGAGGCGTGGGTCGTCCCGCTGCTCGACGGACGCGTAGAACGAGTCGAGGTCGGCGTGGAGGATCGTCGCCTCCTGCACGAACACATGTTCGCAGATACCGCTAGGGGTGGAAACGCAGGCGGTCGACGACCTTGTCGACCAGTCTGCGCTCGGCCCTGAAGGCGATCCCGACGAGGTCCAGCTGCTCAGCGGACACGGCGGCGACCGCGGCGCGGTTCGCCTCGTCGTGGTTTGTCTCGAACAGCTCCTTCGTGTAGACCGCCGGAGTCACGCCCCGGCTCATGGCGCGCTCGTACGCACGCCGCAGTGCCGTTCCGTCCGCCTCGTACACGAGCACCGGCTGCACGAACATCGGCAGGTACTCGTTTCCCGAGCCGTCGCGGTATGGCTCTCCGACGACGCCGTCGACCGTGCCGGCGATGCCGCTGACGAGGAAGGCCGTGACGTTCGTCTTCTCCCAGACGGCGAGGTCGTCGCGCAGGACGACCGCGATCTTCGTGTCGAACTCCACGGTCAGCCGGTCGTGAAGCCGATGCGACGGTGGGTCCCGTCGCAGAACGGCTTGTTCGCCGAGCCACCGCACCGGCAGAGGGCGACCCGCGTGTCCTCACGCAGAACTTCGCCGTCGTCGTCGACGATGCGCACTTGGCCGCGCAGGAACAGCGGTCCGTTCGGGCGAGGCTCGACGGTCAGCTCGCCCGACGTCTCCTCCTGCGGCCCGCCGTCCAGGCGGCGGTAATGGAGCGCGCCGGTCGGGCATTGCTCGACCGCTGCCGCGACCTCATCGGCGTCGGCTCCGTCCAGCAGGATCCACGGCCGCTCCTCCGCCCGGAACACATGCGGCAAGAGGTGCACGCAGTTCTGGGTGTGAATGCAGAGGCCCGCCTCCCAGTGGACTTCGATCGCCTCGTTCGCATAGGTGCGCGTCGGCCCGCGGGAAGCGGGGGCCGACATCAGCCGGTCAGCTCCGCGTACTCGGGATGACGCTGCAGGTATGCCCGCACGAAGGGGCAGACCGGCACGACGCGCAGGCCCTCGGCGCCGATGTCGTCGAGCGCACCGGCAACGAGCCGGCTCGCGAGACCTTGCCCCTCGAGGGCGGGCGAGACCTCTGTGTGCACGAGCACGATCCGGTCGGGATACCGGCGGTAGAGAATCTCGCCGACGAGCTCCGCGCCGTCGATCAGCTCGAAGCGTGATTGCTCCGGGTTGTCCCGGACCTCCATCGCTTCGACCTTAGCCGCTGCCACCACTTTGAGACCGGCCGGTTACCGAGCCGCTTCCCATCGGTTGGCGGCCGTCCTCGACCATCCCGCGGTCATCAACGGGGAGGTAACGATGCAAGCGACGCACAAGGCCGCCGTCGGCCTGGTCGCACTGGCAGTGACGCTCGGTCTCGCCGGCACGGCGGCGGCGGCGCCGACGCTCGAGGGGCGTGCGATCCTGCCGGCCGCGACCTTTGCGCCGGGCCCGGTGTCCGGCACCGCGATCGGCGGACCGGTGATCAACGGGATCCCGACACCGTTCGCGAGCCAGCCGGTGCAGGGGTTCTCGGCGATCCTGAAGGCCGAGCCCGGCAGCTACTGGGTGATGCCGGACAACGGCTACGGCGCGAAGGCGAACTCCGCCGACTTCCTGCTGCGCGTGTACCACGTGACGCCGGACTTCAAGACCGCAAAAGGCGGCTCCGGCTCGGTCTCCGTCGGCGACTTCGTCCAGCTGCGTGATCCGGACGGCAAGATCCCGTTTCCGCTGACACGCAGCGACCGGCTCCTGACCGGCGCCGACTTCGACATCGAGTCGATCCGAAAGACGAAGGACGGCACGCTCTGGTTCGGCGACGAATTCGGGCCGTTCCTGATCCACACCGACGCCGCGGGCAAGGTGCTCGAGGCGCCGATCTCCCTGCCGGGCGTGTTCGCGCCCGAGAACCCGTTCCGCGGCGCGACGCCGGCGAACCTTCCGTCCAGCGGCGGCTTCGAGGGGATGGCGCTCTCGCCCGACGGCAAGACGCTCTACCCGATGCTCGAGAAGGGCGTCACCGGCGATCCGCCGCAGCTCCGCCGGATCAACGAGTTCGACGTCGCCTCGGAGCGGTACACCGGGCGGGTCTGGTGGTACCGCCTCGATCCGGAGAGCGTGTCGATCGGGGACATGACCCAGCTCGACGAGAACCGGTTCCTCGTGATCGAGCGCGACAACAACCAGGGCGCGGCCGCGGCCGACAAGCGGATCTACCTCTTCGACCTGCGCAAGCTCGCACCGGACGGGACGCTCGAGAAGACGCTCGTGCTCGATCTGATGAACATCTCCGATCCCGCCGGGATCTCGCTGCCGGGCCGGCCCGGCGACATCGGGCTCGGGACGACGTTCTCGTTCCCCTACGTGACGATCGAGGACGTGCTGCCGCTCGACGCCGAGCGACTGCTCGTCGTCAACGACAACAACTTCCCGTTCAGCACCGGCAGGAACCCGGCGCTGCCCGACTACGACGACTTCATCGTCGTCCGGACCGGCTCGTTGAAGAACGGCGACTGATCACGCGGCCTCCTCGGCGACGAGCAGCTGCTCGCGCACGCGCGCGATCTCGACGCCGTACATCTGGAGCTCGTCGTCGTCCGCACCGCGACTCGCCCGAAGCTCGCGGACGGCGACGAGCCCCTTCAAGCGCAGGGCGAGATCGTCGGCCGGGGACACCGCGGGCGCAGGCGCCGGCCGCGCGGCGGCGGGGCGGATCAGCGAGAACGCGACGACCGCGCCGGCGACGAGCAGGCCCGTGAGTACGTACAGCCCGGTCTGGAAGCCGTGCGAGAGCGCAGCGGCGTTCGAGACCGAGTGCGCGTCGGCGTAGTTCCGCGTCGAGGTCGCCGCGATCGCACTGATCGCTGCGATGCCGACTGCGCCGCCGATCTGGCGCGAGGTGTTGATCAGCCCGGACGCGACGCCCGCGTCCGAGCGATCGACCCCGGTGAGACTTGCGATCGTCACCGGGACGAACGACATGCCCATGCCGGCGCCGCCGAGCACGAACCACGGGAACAGGTCCCAGAAGTAGTGGCCGTCGACGGGCAGGCGCGTCAGGGCGGCGACCGAGACCGCCGACAACAGCAGGCCGAGCGTGAGGGTCGGCCGCACGCCGAGCCGGCCGACGATCGCCTGCGCGATGTTCGAGACGACGACGACGGAGAGGGCGAACGCGCTGAAGGCGGCGCCGCTCTGAACGGCGGAGTAGTGCAACACGTCCTGCAGGTAGAGCGTGAGCAGGAAGAACTCCGAGAACGCGACTGCCCCGACGATCGCCATCGCGACGTTCGCGGCGGTCAGGTTGCGCGACCGAAAGATCCGCAACGGCAAGAGCGGCGAGCGCGAGCGCTGCTCGATCGCGAGGAACGCCAGCACGAGCGCGGCAGAGGCGGCGAACAAGCCGAGCGTCGCAGGCGATCCCCAGCCGTGCGTCGTCGCACGAGTCGTCGCGTAGACGAGGAGCATCAGCCCCGCGGTGATCGACACGGCGCCCGGCACGTCGAAGTGCCGGTGCGCGACATCGGCGCGGCTCTCGTTCAGCAGCACTGGAGCCAGCGCGATCGCCGCAAGACCGACCGGGACATTGATGAAGAAGATCCAGGACCAGCTCAGATACGACGTGAGCACGCCGCCGAGGAGGACGCCCGCTGCCGCACCGCTGCCCGACGCGGCGCCGTAGATCCCGAGCGCCAGGTTGCGCTCCCGTCCCTCGGCGAATGTGGTCATCAGGAGCGACAGCGCCGCCGGCGCCAGCAGGGCCCCGCCGAGCCCCTGCAGCGCGCGGAACCCGATCAACGAGCTTTCCGACCAGGCGAGGCCGCACAGGAGGGAACTCGCAGCGAAGAGCGCCATCCCGGTCATGAACAGCCGCCGCCGCCCGAGCAGGTCGCCCAATCGCCCGCCCAGAAGCAGCGTCCCGCCGAAGAGGATCGCGTAGGCCGAGATCACCCACTGCAGACTGGTTGCGGAGAAGTCGAGATCGGACTTGATCGACGGCAGCGCGACGTTCACGATTGCGACGTCGAGAATGACCATGAACTGGGCAGTGACGATGAGCGCCAAGGCGCTCCAGCGGCGATTTGTTGCTGGGCTCACGAATTGACCTCCCGAATCGTTGATCTAATCAACTTTATAGCAGATCAACGGTTGAGCGCGCTACTCTATTTCTGAAATGAACGTCACGATCCAGCAAAGGCTTCCCGAGGAGCTCGTCGCCTCGACCACCTTCCTGCTCAAGCGGCTCGGCTTTGCGGCCAAGGAGCGCAGCATGGGCGCCTACGAGCGGGAGGGCGTCCACCCGTACCACTACGCGATCCTGCTCGCCCTCGACGAGGGCGGGCACGAGACGCAGGGCGCGATCGCCGACGCCCTCGGCTACGACCGAGGCCAGCTCGTCGGCCTGCTGGACGAACTCGAGGAGCGCGGCCTGATCGAGCGGCGCCGCGACCCGAACGACCGCCGCCGGCACCTCGTTCAGATGACGGCCGACGGCAAGCGCAAACTCCGCCGGCTCCGGATGCTTGCGCGCGAGCTCGAGGACGACTTCCTCGAGCAGCTCACGGACGCGGAACGCCAGCAGCTCCACGCGCTGTTGTTCAAGCTCGCCGAGAGGCACGAGCCCGGCTGCGCCCTGCTCAAGCCGAGCTGAGCGCATGGCGACGATGGCCGACCTCGACGAGCTCGCGCTGTCGCTGCCGCAGACGACGAAGAAGCAGACGAGCGACGGCCGGCCCGAGTACCACGTCCACGAGAAGCTCTTCTGCTGCCAGCGGGGCCGCCGCAAGGACGCCGTCGACCCGAAGACGGGTGCGCGGCTCGACGACGTCCTGATGTTCCGGGTTCCCGACCTGGACGTGAAGGAGCTACTGCTTGCCGACGCGCGCGACATCTACTTCACGACGCCGCACTTCGACGGCTACGCGGCGGTGCTCGTGCGGATCCCGAAGCTCGAGCAGATCGAGCGGACCGAGCTCGAAGACCTCGTCGCGGAAGCATGGCTCACCCGCGCGCAGAAGCGCGTCGCCAAGGCCTGGCTCGCAGAACAGGTCTAGGCGTCTGCCCACCGGGCGAGCCGCCGCGCCAGCGCAGCGACGCTCTCGCGCAGCTCCACCGGCGCACGCACGCGAAAGCCGCACCCGAGGCCGGCCAGAAGCGACGCCACCCAGTCGAGCGAGCTCACCCGCATCCGTAGCGACGTGCCGCCGTCCTCCTCCGCGAGCTCGGCGAGTGTCCCCGCAATTCGACGGCGAGCGTCGTCGAGCGGAAGCTCGAGCAGGACGTCGACCTCCCACGGCCACGGCACCTGGGCAAGCGTGCGGCTGACATGCGCGAGTGCGTCGAACTCGTCTGGTGCCGGCTGCGCGGCCCTGTCGGCGATCGTGGCCCGCTCGATGCGGTCGACCCGGAACGTGCGCAGCGCCTCACGGGTGTGGTCGTGCGCCGCGAGGTACCAGCGGCCCGCATGGACAACGAGGCCATACGGGCTCAGCTCGCGCCGGGTCCGCTCGCCCTCGAACGAGCTGTAGGAGAGGCGGACGCGGCGGACGCGGCGAATCGCCTCGGCAAGGAGCAGCACCGTCTCACCGGCCGGAGGCTCGCCGGCGATCGGCGAGCCGGTGAACGCAAGCGCCGCCTCGAGCGCCTCGACACGCCGGCGCAGCGTGTCGGGCAGAACCCGGTGGATCTTCGAGAGCGCGCCGTCGGTCCCGTCGGCATCGCCGAGCGCAAGCCTGCGCGACGCGGTCAACCCCAGCACGACGGCGGTCGCCTCGTCCTCGGTGAGCATGAGCGGCGGCAACCGATAGCCGGGGCGGAGCCGGTACCCGCCGCCCACCCCGCGCTCGCCCTCGACCGGGATGCCGAGGCGTTGCAGCGCCGCGACGTCACGCCGGACCGTCCGCCGGTCGACGCTCAGCCGGTCACCGAGCTCGCGGCCGGTGACAAGCGGCTTTGTCTGCAGGACTTCGAGCAGCTCGAGCAGGCGTGACGTCGGCATGAGGGAATCCAAGCACGAATAGAGGGCGGAACTGGCCCTATTTAGCCGCTAGCGTCGAAGGATGCTCGACGTCCCTCGTGGCGCGGCGCTGTATGTCGGGGCGCTCGTCGGCCCAGGACTGCTGCTCGTCCCGGCGCTGGCCGCCCACGCCGCAGGCCCAGCCTCGATTGTCGCGTGGGCCGCGCTGCTCGTCCTGTCCGCGCCGCTGGCGGTGACGTTCGCCGCACTCGGCGTCCGCCGTCCGGTCGCGGGCGGGGTGTCTGCGTATGTCGAAGAGGCCTTCGGCAAGACAGCCGCGGCCGTCACCGGCGCGTGGTTTCTCGCCGCCGGCGTCTTCGGCGGCCCTGCGGTCGCGCTGATCGGCGGCTACTACGTCGCCGACCTCACCGGCTCCGGGACCGCCGTAGCGGTCGCGGTGGCACTGGCGATCTACGTCGTGGTATTCGGCGCGAACGCGGCGGGCCTGCGGCTCTCGTCGGGGTTCCAGCTCTTCCTCTCCGCCGTGCTGGTCGGTGTCGTCGCGCTTGCAGTCGCCGTCGCCGTTCCCGGTCGCGCAGGCGACCACTGGACGCCGCTCGCGCCGCACGGCTGGTGGGCCGTCGGCACCGCGGCGAACATCCTGATGTGGCTGTTCATCGGCTGGGAGGCGATGGCGCAGCTCGCCGGCGAGTTCCGCGACCCGCGCCGCCAGCTCCCGCGTGCGATGGCGCTCGCGTTTGCCGTCATCGCCGTCCTGTACACGAGCCTTGCGGTCGCGACGATCGTGACGGGTGCCGGCACGTCGCGCGTCCCGCTGGCAGATCTCGTCGCGGTCGGCTTCGGGCATGCGGGGCGTGACGCCACGGCGGTCCTCGCCGTCACGCTGACGATGGGAACGATGAACGTCTACACGAGCTCCGTCGCCAAGCTCGCTGCGGCGCTCGCACGCGACGGCACGCTACCGGCCTGGCTCGGCGGCGACGCGCACCGCAGCATCCCGCGGCGCCCGTTGCTCGCGCTCCTCGCCCTGGCGGCCGTGTTCCTTGCGGCGCTCGCCGCCGGCGTCAGCGGGACCGGCGACCTCATCCGCACGTCGGCAGCGTGCTTCATCGCCGTCTACGTCTTCTCGCTCGCCTCCGCGCTTCGTCTCCTCGACGGCGTGTTGCGCCTCGCCGCGTTCGTGTCGCTGCTGTCGATCTGCGTGGTCGGCGTCTTTTCGAGCGCGTACCTGGCGGTCCCGGCGGTCACAGCGTTGCTCGTGCTCGGCGTCAGGCGCGCAGGTGCTCGTCGATCCGGTCGAAGAAGACGCCCCAGCCCTGCCTGGTCGCCTCGACCAGCTCCGGCGGAAGCGGCCCCGTCTGCTCGAATGCCATCTCCGTCCGACCGTCGCCGAGATCGCTGAGCACGACCGTCACCAGCGCGTACCCGCCCTCCGGCTGGTCGGTGAGCGTCAGGACGAGCCGCTCCGGAGGCTCCACCTCCAGGTACTCACCGTGCCAGTCGATCCTTCGCCTGCCGGGCTCGGCGAACATGGTCAGTCGCCAGGCGCCACCCGGCCGGACGTCCATCGTCACGCTCTCGAGCGGCACCTCCGATTCCGCTCCGCCGAACCAGTCGGCGAAGCGCTCCGGCTCCGTCCACTCCTGCCAGACACGCGCGCGCGGTGCTGAGAAGACGCGCGTGATCGCGATCTGCGCGTCAGTCATCGCGCAGCCGCCGGTCGAGGTGGTCGAAGCTCTCCTCCCACAGCGACTCGAGCCAGTCGGCAGCGTGCTCGAGCGGACGGCTGCACAGCCGCGACGGTCGCAACTGCGCCGCCCGCAGCCGCTCGACGAGGCCGGCTTCCTCGAGCACGCGCAAGTGCTTGGACACGGCCTGCAGCGTGACAGGAAACGGCGCGGCAAGCTCCGAGACGCTCGCCTCGCCTTGCGCCAGCCGGCGCAGGATCGCGCGCCGCGTCGGATCGGCCAACGCAGCGAACGTCAGAGTGAGCTCGTCGGTCGCCATTTGTGTTCAACCTCTCGGTTGAATTAGAGTATGGCACCGATGGGACGGATCGTCGTAACGGAGTTCATCTCGCTCGACGGTGTGATCGAGGCGCCGGGAGGCGGCGAGGTGTACAAGCACGCCGGCTGGACGTTCGAGTTCGACCGCGGCGACGACGGCGACAAGTTCAAGCTCGACGAGGTGATGGAGGCGGAGGCGCAGCTGCTCGGCCGCCGAACGTATGAGGGCTTTGCAGCCGCGTGGCCGAACTACGCCGACGAGGTCGGCTTCGCCGACAAGATGAACTCGATGCCGAAGTACGTGCTGTCGTCGACGCTCGAGAACGCGGACTGGAACAACTCCACGATCCTCAGAAGCCTCGACGACGTCGCGAAGCTAAAGGACGCGCTCGATGGCGTCATCCTCGTCGCCGGTAGCGCGCAGCTCGTCCAAGGGCTGCTCGAGCGCGACCTCGTGGACGAGCTGCGGCTGATGGTCTTTCCGGTCGTCCTCGGGACCGGCAAGCGCCTCTGGGGCGAGACGACGGACAAGAAGCAGTTCCAGCTCGCGGACGTGAAGACGGTCGGCGAAGGGATCGCGATCCTCACGCTCCGCCGTTAGACCGCGGCCGCCTCTGCGGCCCGCTCGAGCTCGCCGATCTCGATCTTCTTCATCGCCATCATCGCCTGCATGACGCGCTGGGCCTTCTCCGCGTCCGGCTGCTGCAACAGCTCCGGCAGCGCCCGCGGAACGACCTGCCACGGCACACCGAACCTGTCGTTCAGCCAGCCGCACGGACCTTCCTGGCCGCCGTCCGTGAGCAGCGCCCAGTAGCGGTCGACCTCTTCCTGGCTGTCGCACATGATCTGGAACGAGATCGCCTGGTTGAAGCTGTACTCCGGGCCGCCGTTGAGCGCGACGAACTCCTGGCCCATCAGGTCGAAGCTCACGGTCATGACGGTGCCCTCGGGGCGCGGTCCCGCTGCGCCGTAACGCGTGATCTCGCCGAGCTTCGAGTTCGGGAAGATCGACGTGTAGAACCTCGCGGCGTCTTCACCTTCGCTGTCGAACCACAGACAGGTGACGAGCTTGTCCTTCATCTGGCCGTCCTTTCTCTCGACGTTCGT
Organism: Gaiellaceae bacterium; assembly: GCA_035262005.1. Taxonomy (GTDB): domain Bacteria; phylum Actinomycetota; class Thermoleophilia; order Gaiellales; family Gaiellaceae; genus 3-1-20CM-4-69-9. The sequence goes on from DATFTK010000033.1 coordinate 10,829, forward strand.
CTAGCGCTGAGACTACGTGCCCGCCGGAAACTCATCGGTCGTCGCTCGGAGCTAGTCGGTCTCGACCGCGGGCACGTGCATCGGGGCCGTCGAACTCGATCATCAGATCGGCGAGGCAAAGGACGTAGAGCGCGAGCCAGCGCTTTCGGGACGAAAGATCGGTCATCCGGAGATGAATTTCTGCGGCCTGAACAGTCTGTAGCACGTGGACTGCGACCTCGGCCACTTCGCCTGCGCGGACCTGGCGACGGTCGGCGCGCTCGCCCGCGCATCCCTGAACGCACGGCGCGCCGGCGCGCGCCTGCTGGTCGTCAACGCGACGCCGGAGCTCGAAGAGCTGATCGGCTTCGCGGGCCTCGACGACGTGTTACTCGGGCGGGGTCGCCGGGAGGCCGAACAGCGGGAAGAGGCGCCCGGTGTCGAGGAAGGCGGTGTAGCCGACGATCCGCCCGTCTGACAGCTCGAGCACCTGCAACGCCCACGGCTCGTAGCTGCCGCCGGGCCCGCTCGGCCGGTACTGCCCGAAGGCCGGCAGGCCGTTTGCGACGGT
>DATFTK010000034.1:0-8765 GCA_035262005.1 Gaiellaceae bacterium
TAGCACGGCAGCCCGACGGTTTCGGCGGGCGAGCAGCACGGCTCCCACGACGGCGAGCAGGACCGCGAACACGGCCCACGCGTGCGCGTGCGAGGAGAAGTCGCCCGCGACCGACCAGAGGTAGCGCAGGACCGAGAACGGTGAGCCGAGCCTGCCCCCGCCGCCGCCGACGCCGACGTCGAATCGGTTTCGAAGCACGACGTCGGCCCACCAGAACGGGATCCCGGCGACGGCGACCACTCCGAGCGTCGCGAACGCGCGGCGATCCCGCGCGCAGAGCAGGACGTACAGCGCTTCCGCCGCGACGACCAACACCGCGTAGGGATGGCTCGCCAGAACGAGCAGCAGCGCGAGCCCCCACAGCACGTACCGCCGCGCGAGCAGCGCGAGGAACGAAAGCAGGCTCGTGAAGAGGAACAGGCTGTACATGCGGCCGAAGACACCCTGGAAGAGGAAGACCCAGCTCGCGGACGCAAACGCGGCTGCGAGCACGCCGGTTGCGCGATCCGTGAGCCGCGCGCCGAGTAGAGCCATCAGCGGGACGCTGGCGACCGCGAACGCGACGGACACCAGCCGGAGCGCGGTCAAACCGCCGCCGGCGTGCACGACTGCCCAGGCAAGCAGGAAGTGCAGCGGCGCGCCGCCGCGCTCTGTGATCACGGTGTGCAGAACGTCGCCGACCGAGCCCCGTCCGACGAACAGGGCAAGCGTCTCGTCCTCGTGCGGAGGCCAGCGCGGGACGAGCCACACGAGCACGCCGGCGACCGCCGCCGTGAGCGCGCCGGTTGCCACGCGGAAGGCGTCGACCTTGACCGCGGCGCTCTCCAAGCCGATACCGGTGCTAGCGTCTTTCACTCTCGTGCCCACCTATGAGTACAAGTGCCCGAACGGGCACGTCTTCGAAGTTTTCAAGCGCATCTCCGAGCCTGCGCCGGAGAAGTGTCCCGTTTGCGACGCCTCCCCGGTCGAGACAGTGCTGTATCCCGTGCCCGTCCACTTCCGCGGCTCGGGCTTCTACTCGACCGACTACGGCCGCGGCCGTGGCAAAAAGGAGCAGGCGAAGGACACGAGCGACACGGAGAAGAAGTCCGACACCTCGACCTCCGAGAAGAAGGCGGCTGAGGCCTAGGGGGTAAACGCCCGGTTGCCGACGATGCAGCCGGGTGCGAAGAGGCCCTCGCCCGGCCGCGGCGGCTGCGGCGCGGACTGTCCCGTCACCATCGCGATCACCGCGATGTTGTCCTCGCTGCCGACGATGTCGCCGCCGGCCGCCGTCCCGCCGAGCCGGCAGTGGAGCGCGCTGCTGTCGCTCGCGCGCTTCAGCACCCAGCCGAGCTGCACGAACTGCCAGGCGGAGAGGTCGGTCGTGAGCGACCTGAGCAGCGTCTTCCCCTCGAACGGCAGCTTCACGAACGTCCCGAAGCCGAGCAGCTTGTGCAGCGCCGCCCGGAGGACTGCCTGCTGGCGCCCGCCGCGCGTGATGTCCGTGTCACGTGGGTCGAGTTGGTTCTCGCGGATGCGCGAGTAGATCAGCGCCCGCTTGCCGTCCATGTGCTGCCAGCCCTTCGCGAAGCGCCAGCCCCGCCAGCGCGCGCACCCGGCCGCGTCGTACGGGCAGTCAAACTTGTTCGAGAGGATCGGCGCGGGAACGTTGATGTCGATGCCGCCGATGTTGTCGATCAGGTCCTTGAACTGCGCGAAGTCGACGATCATCACGTGGTTGATCGGCAGCGCATTGCCAGTCAGCCCGCGGAGAGTCCGGACGACGAGCTCCGGTCCGCCGATCTGCATCGCGGCGTTGATCTTCTGCTCGCCGTGGCCGGGAATCGCGACGCGCAGGTCGCGCGGAATCGAGAGGTACGCGAGCCGGTGGTGATCCGGATCCGTTCGCATGATCATGATCGAGTCGGAGTGGTTGTCGGCGACGCGCGCATCCGTGTTGGCGAAGTCGCGGCCGAGCATCAGGATCGTGGTCGGGTTCGAGATGACCGCCCCGTTCTGCGGCGTCAGCACGCGCTCCACTCCGGGTGACGTCTGCTGCAGGCGTGCGTTCGCTTTCGCGACGCCGCTGCGGAAGGAGAGATACCCGGCGATCCCCCAGACGACGAACAGGACGAGCAGGGCGAGGAGCGCCACACCGATGCGCCGCTTCCAGCTCCAGCGCCGGCGCGGGCGCCGCACGCGTGGCTCGCGCGGCGTGCGTCCCCCGTTCCGGTCCGGCCGGCTCTGCGGGCGCTCGAGCGGCACGCGTCCCTTCACGCGCCCGCCTCGGTAGACGCGGTAGGGCTTCTCTCCCGTCGTCATCGAGCCAGTAGGGTAGCCGCGCGGTTTGGACGGAAAACGCGTCATCGGCGTCGACCTCGGCGGGACGAAGATCCTCGCCGGGGTCGTCGGCTTCGAGGGGCATGTCGAGCACCGCCGCGAGCATCCGACGCCGGTCACGTCCGAGGACGACCTGCTCGCGGGCCTGGACGAGGCGGTCGAGGAGCTGCTGGACGACGAGATCGCTGCAATCGGGTTCGGCCTGCCGTCTCCGATCGACCAGCGGACAGGGCGGGCGCAGCAGGCCGTGAACATCCCGCTCGACTCCTCGGTCGACTTCCGGGGGCGGATGGCCGAGCGGTTCGGGCGCCCCGTCGGGATCGAGAACGACGCGAACGCCGCAACGTACGCCGAGTTCCACTTCGGTGCCGGCCGCGACGTCGACACGATGGTGATGCTCACGCTCGGAACCGGCTGCGGCGGCGGCGCCGTGCTCGACGGCCGGCTCTACCGAGGCTGGGCCGAGTTCGGCCACATGGTGATCGTCTACGACGGCCTTCCGTGCCAGGGGACGTGCACCGGCCGCGGACACCTCGAGCCGTACGTCACCGGCGTGGCGGCGACGAAGCTCGCGCAGGAGGCGTTCGGCCCGGCGGTCGACGCGCACCGGCTCGTGCGGCTCGCGAACGAGGGCGAGCGCCGGGCGATCGAGATCCTCGACGGCATCGGGCGCCATCTCGGTGCCGGCATCGGCAGCCTGGTGAACATCTTCAATCCGGAGCTCGTCGTGATCGGCGGCGGCTTCGCGGCCGCGGGCGACTTCATCCTCGACCCGGCGCGCGAGATCGTCGCGCGCGAAGGGTTGGCGGGGGCCGGGAAGCACGTGCGGATCGTGCGCGCCGAGCTCGGGACGGCGGCGGGGCTGATCGGCGCCGGCCTCGTCGCGTTCGACGCGCTCGGCTAGATGCCGCTCGCGGTCTGCGCGACCCCGATCGGGAACCTCGAGGACGTCACCCTGCGGGTGCTGGCGGAGCTGCGCGCTGCGGACGTCGTGCTCTGTGAGGACACGCGCCACACGCGCGTGTTACTGGACCGGCACGGGATCTCCGCGCGCCTCCTCTCCTACCACGAGCACAACGAGGCCAAGCGGACGGCCGAGCTGCTGCCACGGCTGCAGGGAGGAGAGCGGGTCGCCCTCGTCTCCGACGCCGGGCTGCCGGGCATCAGCGATCCCGGTGCACGGCTGATCGCGGCGGCACTGGCTGCCGGCGTTCCCGTGACCGTCCTGCCCGGGCCGTCGGCGGCCGAGACGGCGCTCGTCGCCAGCGGGTTCGCGGCCGAGCGGTACCAGTTCGTCGGCTTCCTGCCGCGCGGCGCGAAGGCGCTGAGGGCGCTGTGGGACCAGCTCGCGCGCTGGCCGCATCCGGTCGTGGCCTTCGAGTCGCCCCGGCGCCTGCCCGCCACGCTGCGCTCGCTCGCGGCGGCCGACGCCGACCGGCCGGCGGCGGTTTGCCGGGAGTTGACGAAGAAGTTCGAGGAGGTCGCGCGCGGCTCTACGGCGGAGCTTGCCGCCCGCTTCTCGGAGCCGCCCAAAGGCGAGATCACGCTCGTGCTCGGCCCCGCGGCACCCGCTACCGATGCCGGCGAAGCAGTCGGCGCAGTGGCCGAGCTGATCAACGCGGGCGTGCCGCGTCGTCTCGCCGCAGACGTCGTCGCGCGCCTGACCGGCGCAGCGCGCAACGAGCTCTACCGCCGTACTTTGTAGCCAGTATTGACAACGACTGCACGACCTTGATACGGTCGTTCGGTTCTCCAATCTGGCAACAAGGAGGCTTTGTGATGCGGCGACTAGCTGTCATGGCGCTCTGCGCTCTCGTGCTGCCTGCTTCAGCGCAGGCCTGGACCTGGCCTGTCGACGGCCCCGTCCTGCGTGCCTTTTCGTTCGACCGTGCGCATCCGTATGCGGCCGGACAGCATCGGGGCGTCGATCTCGCCGCGCCTTCGGGTACGAGGGTGGTCGCGCCGGCACGAGGCGTCGTCACCTTCGCCGGCACCGTGCCGACCGGCGGCAAGACCGTCTCGATCGAGACGCCGCTCGGCTACACGGCCACGCTCGTGCACCTCGGGTCAGTCGCGGTCCAGCGCGGAACGTCGGTGACGGAGGGCGCCGTCGTCGGCACGGTCGGTCCCAGCGGTGTTGCCGACCACGCGGAGCCGTACGTCTACTTCGGGCTACGGACGACCCAGGAAGAGCAGGGCTACGTCGACCCGCTGGCGTTTCTGCCCTCGCGGCCGGCGGCTGTGCCGCCGACCGCGCCTGCCCGAGATCCCGCGCCGGCTGAGGTCGTCGCGGCAGCGGCGCCTGCGCCGGCTGTCGCGCCCGCGGAGCCCGCAGTGGCACCCGCGGTGTCGCCCGTCGAGCCGGCAGAGCCCGATGCTGCGGCGCCGCAGGCGCTCGTCGTGGCAGCCGCGGCTGCGGCTCCCGCGTCGGCTGCGGCCGAGCGGCGCGCGGCCGATCCCGTCAACGAGCTGCCGGTCTCCCATGACGTCTCCGTCCGGCGAGTCGCCGCGCCGCGCGACGAGGCGCGCGCCCGTGCCACGAGTCGTGCGCCGCACGAGGCGTCCCGGCAGCGGGTCCTGCGAGCCCACTCCTCGTCGGTCGTGCAGGCGGTGCCGGCTCCGCCGCGGCGCCCTGTCGCCGAGCTTGCGCGCGGAACGAGCTGGCGGCCGTGGTGGATCGTCGGGCTTGTCGCGGCGTTGCTGAGCGGGTGCATCTGCCTCTGGCGCGTCGCTAGGCGGCTCGACGCCAGACCTATCATGGCTGGTGGTGAAGAGCTTCTACATCACGACCCCGATCTACTACGTCAACTCGACGCCGCACATCGGCCACGCGTACACGACGATCGCGGCCGACATCCTCGCGCGCCATCACAAGCAGCGCGGCGAGGAGACGTTCTTCCTCACCGGGACGGACGAGCACGCCTCCAAGGTCTACCGGGTGGCCGAGGAGCAGGGTCTCGACGCGAAGACCTACGTCGACCGCATCGCCGAGTCCTGGAAAGAGCTGCCTAAGCTCGTCGATGCCGACTACGACTTCTTCATCCGCACGACCGACGAAGGCCACAAGCGCTTCGTCCAGGAGTTCATCCAGCGGATCTACGACAACGGCTACATCTACCAGGACACGTACGCAGGCTGGTACTGCGTCCAGTGCGAGGAGTTCAAGACGGAGGCCGAGCTCGTCGACGGCAACTGTCCGATCCACGGCATCCCGGCCGAGTGGATCGAGGAGCGGAACTACTTCTTCCGTCTCTCGGCGTTCCAGCAGCAGCTGCTGGATCTCTACGACGAACGCCCCGACTTCGTCCTCCCGCGGTTCCGCTTCAACGAGGCGCGTTCGTTCATTGCCGGCGGGCTGCAGGACTTCAGCCTCAGCCGCGCGGGCCAGCCCTGGGGCGTCCCGATCCCTTGGGATCAGGAGCAGGTCGTCTACGTCTGGGTCGACGCGCTCATCAACTACCTGAGTGCGTTGACGTACGCGCGTGAAGGCGAGGACCTCCGTGATCAGTTCTGGCCGGAGGTGCACCACCTGATCGGCAAGGACATCCTCCGTTTCCACTGCGTGTTCTGGCCCGCGCTGTTGCTCGCCGCCGGGTACACCGTCCCGAAGCAGCTCTTCGTGCACGGGTACCTGCAGCTCGACGACCGCAAGATCTCGAAGTCCCTCGGGAACGTGATCGATCCGCTCGACCTGGTCGAGGTCTACGGCAGTGATGCCGTCCGCTTCTGGGCCGTGCGCGCCGTTCATTTCGGACAAGACGGCAACGTCACACTCGAGAGCCTCCACGATCGTTACCAGGGAGAGCTCGCGAACGACCTCGGCAACCTGGTCTCGCGGACGACGGCGATGATCGCCCGGTATCGCGACGGGCGCATCCCGCCCGCGGTCGAACACGGCGCGCTTGCGGCGCCGATCGAGGGGGTTCAACGTGACGTGCCGAAGCAGCTCGACGTCTTCGACGTCACGGCCGCGGCGGAGACGATCTGGGTGCTCGTGCGTGCCCTCAACAAGCACGTCGAGGAGACGCGGCCGTGGGATCTGGCGAAGGACGAGTCGCGCGCACAAGAGCTCGACCGCGTCCTCTACGAGCTCGCCGACGGTCTGCGAATCGCGACCGTCGCGCTGTCGTCCTACCTGCCGAAGTCGGCGTGGGAAATCCTGCGCGCCCTCGGCCAGCTCGACGACGTCTCGTGGAGCGCCGTCGCGCCGGGCCTCACCGTCGAGGCGGAAGGGATCGAGCCGGCAGCACCGCTGTTCCCGCGTGTCGACGCGCCCACCGCGGCGGCGTGATCGACACGCACGCGCATCTCGATGCGCTCGAGGATCCAGCTGGCGCCGTCGCCCGTGCGCGCGCCGCCGGCGTCGAGCGGATCGTCGCGATCGGCGCGGGCCTCGCGTCGACGCAGGCGACCATGACGATAGCGGCGGTCGAGCCCGGAGTCGAAGTGGCCGCCGGCGTGCATCCGCATCAAGCCGCGGACGGGGAGCCGGTCGACCGTCTGCTCGACGATCGCATCGTCGCAGTCGGTGAGATCGGCCTCGACTTCTTTCGCGACTACGCGCCGCGCGACGAGCAGCGGCGCGTATTCAGCGCGCAGCTCCGGCTTGCGACGGCCAAGAACAAGCCGGTGATCATCCATTCGCGCGCTGCCGACGACGAGACCGCGGAGCTGCTCGCCGAGTTCGTCGGCACGGTCGTGCTCCACTGCTTTTCGTCACCGGGCCTGCTCCCGGTCGCGCTCGACCGCGGCTACTACGTCTCGTTCGCCGGCAACGTCACGTACCCGAAGGCCGAGGACCTTCGCGACGCCGCGCGGTCCGTGCCGGCGGATCGAATCCTTGCCGAAACGGACAGCCCCTATCTCGCGCCGCAACCTGTGCGTGGCAAGCGGAACGAGCCGGCCTACGTCGTCCACACCGTCGCCTCGCTCGCAGAGACTCGCCGCGAGGATCCGGCGGAGCTCGGCAGTCGCATCGACGAGAACGCTGCTGCGGCGTTCGGGCTGACGTGAGCGTCCGCGCGAAGAAGGAGCTCGGCCAGCACTTCCTCGTCGACGAGAACATCCTCGGCGTCATCGGACGGCTCGCGGAGCTGGAGGAGAGCGACGTCGTTCTGGAGATCGGTCCTGGTCTCGGCGTCCTGACGACGTTCCTCGCCGACCGCGTAAAGCAGGTGTACGCGGTGGAGCTCGACGCGTCCCTCGGGCTGCAGCTGGTCGAGCGCGTCGCCGGGCGGCCGAACGTCGAGCTGCGTTTCGGCGACGCTCTGCGGCTCGACCTGCGCGAAACGGCGCCGGGCGCGACCAAGCTGGTCGCCAACTTGCCGTACAACATCGCGACGCCGCTCGTCGCCGAGAGCCTCGACGGGCTTCCAGACGTCCAGCTTTGGTGCGTGATGGTGCAGCGGGAGGTCGCGGACCGGTTCTTCGCGGAGCCGTCGACGAAGGCGTACGGCGCGGTGTCGGTGCTGATTCAGCTCGTTGCTGCTCGCACTGGGTTCCATCCCGTGTCGCGCAACGTGTTCCGGCCGCGGCCGAATGTCGATTCGGCCGTCGTCGCCTTCCGCCGGACGGGACTGCCGCCCGACTTCCCGCAGGTCAAGCGGGTCGTCGAGGCGGCGTTCGCGCACCGCCGCAAGAAGCTCGCAAACTCGCTCGAGCTCGCCGGTATCGAGACGACCGCGTTGGACGTCCCCGACGCCCGGGCCGAAGAGCTGAGCCCGGCGGAGTTCCTCGAGCTCGCCCGGGAGCTGCGGTGAAACGCGGCCCTGCGGCCGCGAAGATCAACCTTGCCCTCGTCGTCGGGCCACGCCGCGCCGACGGACGTCACGAGCTCGTCACGGTCTACCAGCGCGTTGCGTTGTGCGACCGGCTCGCGATCCAGCGCGCGCCCGAGATCCGCGTCGAAGGCTTCGACGGCGACACGCTCGTCCGCCGCGCCTTGGAGGCCGTTGCCGACGGCAGCGGCTTCCACGCCGAGATCACGAAGCGAGTCCCGGTCGCCGCGGGGCTGGGCGGCGGCAGCTCCGACGCTGCGACGGCCCTTCGCCTCGCGAACGAGCTGCGGGCCGAGCCGTTGCCGGACGCCGAGCTGCACGCAGCGGCGCGGGAGCTCGGCGCCGACGTGCCGTACTTCCTCGTCGACGGTCCACAGCTAGGCAGCGGCGACGGCACCGAGCTGGCCCCGCTCGATCTGCCGCAGGACTACTGGGTCGTGCTCGTCCTGCCGAGTGGCGCGGCGAAGTCGTCCACCGGCGATGTGTTCGCCGCGTTCGACGCGCGCGCCGGCGAGGCCGGCTACGACCAGCGGCGCGCAATGTTGCTCGGCGCCCTCGACGGTGTGCGCAGGCCGAGGGACCTGGCCTCACTCCCGTCGAACGACCTGGTGTCCTCGCCGCTGACGGCGGAGCTCGTCGAGCTCGGCGCGTTCCGCGCCGACGTGA
>DATFTK010000035.1:0-3058 GCA_035262005.1 Gaiellaceae bacterium
GCGCGCAAGCCCTCGTCCGTGTGCGTCGGCGGCATGCGGATGTCCACGATTGCGACGTCGGGGCTCTTGTCCGCGACCTCGAGGAGCAGCTCCTCGGCGTCGCCGGCCTGGCCGACGACGTCGAAGCCAGCCTCGGTGAGCAGACGGGTGACGCCTTCGCGCAGCAACAGGGAATCGTCGGCGATCACGACCCGCATGGGATCTCCGCTCTCAGCCGTGTCCCCACGCCGCGCGGGCTCTCGACGACGAGCGTGCCGCCGAGCGCCTCGACGCGGTCCGAGAGACCGCGCAGTCCCGAGCCGTGGGCCGCGTCCGCGCCACCCGACCCGTCGTCCTTCACCTCGACGACGGCGAGACCGTTGCGACGCCGCACAGTGACCGAGACGGCCTGCGCCGACGCGTACTTGGCGACGTTCGCGAGCGCCTCGGCGACCACGTAGTACGCCGCCGCCTCGACCGGCTCGGGCAGGCGCTCGTCCCCGAGGACGTCGAGCTCGATCGGCACGGGAGCGAGATAGACGAGCTCCAGCAGCGCCGGCTCGAGCCCGCGCTCGGTGAGCACGGCGGGGTGGATTCCCTGGCTCAGCTCCCGCAGCTCCTCCAACGCGGTCGCGAGACCGGCACGGGCTTCCTCCAGGATCCCGCGTGCGCCGTCCCCGTCAGACGCCAGCTTCGACTCCGCGAGCGCAAGCGCGATCGAGATCGACACGAGCCGCTGCTGTGTCCCGTCGTGCAGATTCCGCTCGAGCCGGCGCCGTTCCGCATCGGTCGCTTCCACCATGCGCGCACGTGAGGCTCGCAGCTCGGCCAGCCGTGCACGCAGGTCGGCCTGGAGGCGTTCGTTCTCGAGTGCGAGGCCGGCGGCGGCGCCGACGGCCTGTACGAGCTCCGGCTCGTCGCGCAGCGTCGCGTCGTGCACGAGCGCGGCGACTGGGCTTCCTTCCCGCTCGACGACCGTCGTCACCGTGTCGACGTCGTCCGACGGGAGATCAACGGAGCGGCCCTCGACGTCGACGTAGCGGCGTTGCTCCGGGAGCCAGTACGCAAGCGAGAGCGTCGGGTCGTGCAGCGCGCGCGCCAACGCGTCGCGGAGGTGACCCGGAGCGCGTGTGTCGCCGAGCTCCACGACCAGGTCCGCGACCGCGCCGCGGCCGAGCGTCCCACGCAGCAGGTCGATCGTGAGCGCGAGCGGGACCGCGGCGACGATTCCGTAAGCGATCGCGTCGACCCAGCCGAGCGATCGGTACGGCGCGCGGCTGGCGATGCTGATCGCGGAGGCGAGGACGGCGGCGAAACCGGACCAGAAGGCGAGCCCGAACGCATGGCGCCAGCGTGGCGTCGCGCGTCGCCACCGGCGGGCGAGGATGACGAGTGTGACGGTGAAGAGCGCGATACCGATGCCGCGCGACGCGTTCTTGAGCGCGTCCGAGAGCGTCGCGTTCGCGTCGACGAGCGCGAGGTTGCGCGTACCCCCCGGCGCGCCGTCGTAGAACAGATTGCCGATGCCGACGACGACGATCGTGTCGAGGTACCCCGCCGTGACGAGCAGGCGCGAAACCCTTCCTTCGAGCCGGCCGCCCGGGAACGCGAGCAGCACGTGCCCCAGCACGGCGAAGAACGTCGCGCCGAGGAAGAGCCCGATCGTGTAGAGGAGCGGCGGGTTCACGTAGATCCACCGGCCGACGAACCAGACGAAGCCGAAGAGCAGCATGAGCGAACCAAGGCGATTCGCCGGACGGCGCAGCCGCTGCACGAGTCCGATCGCCGACCAGGACAGGCCGACCAGCAGCGTCAGCGCCGCCGTCAGGCCGGGCGACGACGTGACGTCGCTCGTCAGGATCAGAGCGGTCGTGCCCGCCGCGAGCGCGAGCACCGCCGGCCAGACGGCAAGTCGAACGAGATTCTCCAACGTTCTTCCTTGCTCGCTAGCGTGCCGCTTCCCGTCCATCACGACAAGCGTGCCACCACGGGCTCAGCCTGGTGTGGCTGGCCGCACCGAACGACGATTGTGGTGTCGTCCGTACCTCCTAGCGCGGCCTCTGCTCGTATCGTCGAAGGTATGCAACAGCTTCGTCTGACCTTCGACCAGCTCGCGTTGATCCACAAGTCGCTCCAGGCAGTGCGGACGCTCGCCGTCCTGCCCCCGCGGGACGAGCTGCTCGACGACACGATCGAGCTCGTCGATCTGGCGCTGATGGAAGCTGTGGGCAGTCCGCCTCGAGCGGAGTAGCATCTCAGCGTGCCCTCGGCGCTCCACTTCACCGGCAACGACGAGGCAGACCGGCTGCTCGCGCAGGAGCCGATCGCCCTTTTGATCGGCTTCGCCCTCGACCAGCAGGTGCCGGTGCAGACGGCGTTCTCCGGCCCGCTGAAGATCAAGCAGCGCGTCGGGACGCTCGACGCGCACACCCTCGCGACGACGGATCTCGAGCCGGCGTTCCGCGAGAAGCCGGCCGTCCATCGCTTCCCCGGCAACATGGCGAAGCGCGTGCAGGAGCTCGCGGCGGTCGTCGACGAGGACTACGGCGGACATGCCGAGCGCGTCTGGACCGACGCAAAGGACGGCGCTGACCTGCGCAAACGCATCGAGTCATTGCCCGGCTTCGGCGACATGAAGGTCACGTCGCTCGGCGCCGTGCTCGCGAAGCGCTTCGACGTCGCGGCCGCGCAGGAGCTCGTACCGAGGCACCCGACGCTCGGTGATGTGGACTCGGCCGAGGCGCTGGCGGAGTATCAGGCAAAGAAGCGCGCCTACAAGAGCGCCCGTCGTCAGGCCGAGGCAGCCCGCAAGGTCTGACACAGCATTAGATGTCCCTCGTGATGTCTGCTGACGTCGCGATTTCGGGGTGCTGGCACCCTGGCGATTGCGCCCTCTGACAACGATCATGCTCTTTGAGATCGATGGCGAGGGAGCAAGGAGGTCAGAAGATGTTGAAGCCACGATTCGGTAACGGATCTCGCTCCGGAGCGACAAAGTTACGCACCGCACAAATCACTGTTACGCTCGTTCCCCGAGTAAGGAGGCACCGATGATCGGCCGACCGCGATGGCCGGCGAG
>DATFTK010000036.1:0-4406 GCA_035262005.1 Gaiellaceae bacterium
GCCAGCCGTCCTGGCCCGCGCGCGTGATCGCGTACACGAACAGGGAGAGCCCAGCGGTCACGAGGAGCGCGCCGAGCGCGTCGAACGACTTGATCGAAGCGTCGCGGCTCTCGCGCAGCAGCACCGGCGCCAGGAAGAACGCGGCAACGCCGACGGGCACGTTGACGAAGAAGATCCACGACCAGCTGAGCGCCGACGTGAGGACGCCGCCCATCAGCACGCCCGCGGCGGCGCCGAAGCCGCCGACGGCGCCCCAGACGCCCAGAGCGACGTTGCGCTCGCTGCCTTCGCTGAACGTCGTCATCAGGATCGACAGGGCAGCCGGAGTTATGACCGCAGCGCCGAGGCCCTGGAAAGCGCGCGCGCCGATCAGCGAGGCCTCGGACCACGCCAATCCTGCGAGGAGCGACGAGATCGTGAAGAGGACGATCCCGATCAGGAAGATCCGCCGGCGCCCGAGCAGGTCGGCCGCGCGGCCGCCCAGCAGCAAGAAGCCGCCGAACACGAGTGCATACGCGCTGATCACCCACTGCAGGTTCCGCTCCGAGAAGCCGAGGTCGGTCTGAATCGACGGCAGCGCGACGTTCACGATCGCGATGTCGAGGACGACCATGAATTGAACGACGCTCAGCAGCGCGAGCGCGAACCACTTTCTGCGATCCGAATTCACCATGGCCTCACCTTGCCGTCCGCGCAGGAGGCTGCGGAAGGGTCTGACCCGGCGAATGCCGGTACGGTTTTCCGAACCATGGACTGGTTCGTCGTCAATGCGCGCGACGCACGCTGGCTCGACAACGAGAAGTTCGGCGCCTACACCCGCTTCGAGCGCGAGGGCGACCGCTTCGAACAGGTCGGGATCAACATCAGCGTCCTGCGGCCGGGCCAGCCGATGGCCCTCTATCACGGCGAGGAAGACCAAGAGGGGTTCCTCGTGCTCTCCGGCACGCCGCTGCTGTTGATCGAGGGCGAGGAACGGCAGCTCCGGCAGTGGGATTTCGTCCACTGCCCGGCGTGGACCGAGCACATCATCGTCGGGGCGGGCGAAGGACCGTCGGTCGTGCTCGCCGTCGGGGGCCGCGAGCACGAGGGCGTCGTCTATCCCGTCTCTGAGCTTGCCCTCCGACATGGCGCCGGCACCACCGAGGAGCGGCGGCGTGGCGCAAGCGGGCCGGCAGGCGAGAGTCCCTACGCCGGATTGCCGGAAGACCACGAGGGCACGTCCGCGGTCTAGTGGACCTGCCGGCCATCGCTGCCGACGAGCTGCAGCAAAAACTCGAGCGAGGGGACGACTTCGTGCTGATCGACGCGCTCGCGCCCATGGTCTACGCGCACTCGCACCTGCCGGGCGCGATCAACATGCCGCCGAACGCCGTCGACACGATTCGCTGCAGGAAGCGCATGCCGGCGCTCGACACCGTGATCGTCGTCTACTGCGCCAACGTCGAATGCGACGACTCGGTCGTCACCGCGGAGCGTCTGCAGGCGCTCGGCTACACGAACGTCCGCCACTACGAAGGCGGCAAGGACGAATGGAAGAAGCTCGGCCTTCCGCTCGAGCGAGCGGGAAAGCCCTATGTCCCTTCCTGAGCGCCGGTCTAGCGGCCGCTGGCGGAGAAGTGCTGGTAGTCGGGCGAGCCGCTCCAACGGCCGCCCCACTTCCACCTGATCGACTCGAACGCGCCCACCAGCACGCCGCCCTCCACGGCCATGCCGCGGCGGACGCGTGTACGGACGAGATACGCACGACCGGCGCGCGGGAGGACACGCCCGTTGAGCACATACGGATTCTCGACCGGATCGACGTCGATCGCGGTGCCGTACGAATGCTCTGACCACCCCGTGCCGCCGACCGCACGGCGACAGTTGAATCCCGACGTGTTGTCCGCCGCCATCGACGCATCGTCGCTGCCATGGAAGGCCGACACCGGTGTCATCCGCCGAATCGGGAAGCCGGCGAGGTAGAGGCGCCGGTACACGCTGACGACGTCTCGCGCAACGCTGCGGTGGACGACAAGCGCTCCGACATGTGCGCGACCGTCGAACCCCCGGTAGGACACGCGCACGAGCCGAAGCTCAACGGGGGCTACGGGGCAGCCACGGTGATACGAGAAGCGAACATCCTGCTGCCGAACCGGCGAGATCGTTCCGACGAACGCCAGCAGGAGCGCGACCAGGTGCATCGCCGGCAGCGTACTCTGGGCGCCGATGGCGCTCGCCGTCCACGTCGTCGCCGCCGCGCTCGCCGCGGCCTGCCCCTCGTACCCGTCGGTGCCGCCCGCGACGACGCAGCTGATCACCGTCAATGCGACGCGTCTCCAGACCACGTCGGCGACGCTGCGCACGTGGCGTCGGGAGGGCGATTGCTGGGCTCCGGTGGCGGGCCCGTACACCGCGCGCGTCGGCTGGAACGGCCTTCGCGTCAACCGCCACGAGGGCGACGGGACGACGCCGATCGGAACGTTCCCGATCCTCAGGCGGATGTACGGGAACGACCCGAATCCCGGCGTCCACTTCGGCTACACACTGCTTCGCTGCGGCGACTGGTGGGTCGAGGACCCGCGCTCGCCGGCGTACAACACCTTTCGACGCATCGGCTGCGGCGTGAAACCGCCGTTCAAGGTGACAACCCCTGACATGTCGAAGAGCCGGCGCGCGTACGCATACCTCGCCGTGATCGGCTTCAACACCGGCCCGGTCGTCCCAGGCCGCGGCTCGGGGATCTTTCTGCACGTCCAGGTGCACAACTCGACGAACGGCTGCGTCAGCCTGCCGCGACCTCAGCTCCTGCGCGTCCTGCGCTGGCTGACTCCCACGGCCGCGCCGCGCATCGTCATCGGCCTCGGCCTCTAGCGGAGGCCCGAATCGCATGCCACACTCGATGGCATGCTGACGTGCCCAAATTGCGGGGAACAGAACCCCGACCGCTTCCGCCTCTGCGGTTTCTGCGGAACACCGTTGGCTCCCGAGTTGCCCGCTCAGGAGACACGGAAGACTGTGACGATCGTCTTCTCGGATCTCAAGGGGTCGACGGCCCTCGGTGAACGGCTCGACTCCGAGGCTCTGCGGGAAGTGATGGCGCGGTACTTCGACGAGATGAGCGGAGCGCTCGAACTGCACGGCGGGACGATCGAGAAGTACATCGGCGACGCGATCATGGCTGTCTTCGGTCTGCCGACGGCACACGAGGACGACGCGCTCCGTGCCGTGCGCGCGGCCGCCGAGATGAAGCAGCGGCTCGCTGCGCTCAACGCCGAGCTGACGAGACGGTGGGGCGTGTCGCTCCAGAACCGCACGGGCGTCAACACCGGCGAGGTCGTTGCCGGCGACCCGACGACCGGCCAGCGTCTCGTCACCGGGGACACGGTCAATACTGCCGCGCGACTCGAGCAGGCCGCGCCGGCTCTGGAGGTGCTGATCGGCGAGCCGACCTACAGGCTCGTTCGCAACGCGGTGACGGTGGAATCCGTCGAACCGCTGGAGCTGAAGGGGAAGGCCGAACGCGTGCCGGCCTACCGGCTCGTCTCGGTGCAGGAGCTCGGCCAGCAGGAGCGCGCACGGCCGCGAGTCTTCGTCGGACGCGACGACGAGCTCGACCGGCTCGACAGCGCGTATCGAGACGGTGTCGCGGAGAGCGCGCCGCGGACGGTGACGATCCTCGCGGAGGCCGGCATCGGCAAGTCTCGACTGACCGAGGAGTTCCTTGCCTCCATCGGAAGCGAAGCGCTCGTCTTGAGCGGCCGTTGCCTCCCCTACGGGCGGGGCATCACGTTCTGGGCCCTCGGCGAGATCGTGCGCCAGGCAGCCGGAGTCACCGACGACAACGTACCGTCACTGGCGCTCAGGCGCATCGAGGCTGCGACCGGCGATGCCGAAGTCGCGCAGCGGATCGGCGCGGCCGTCGGTCTCCTCGACCGGTCGTTCCCACTGGAGGAACTGTTCTTCGCCGTGCGGCGGTTCTTCGAGCTGCTGGCGTCAAAGCGGCCGGTCGTGGTCGTGTGGGAAGACCTGCACTGGGCTGAGGCAACGCTGCTCGACCTGATCGAGCGCGTCGCCCGTGATGTGAGCGGACCGTTGCTCGTGATCTGCACGGCGCGGCCGACGTTCCTCGAGGTCTGGCAGCGCGGCCTACCGGGCGATGTCATCGACCTCAAGCCGCTCTCGGAGGACGCAATCGACCGATTTGTCGAAGCGCTGCTCGGCGACGCGTCCGTCGACGCCGGCGTGCGGCGCAGGATCATCGACGCAGCCGAGGGCAATCCGCTCTACGCAGAGCAAATGTTCTCGATGCTCGTAGACGACGGCATCCTTCGGCAAACGGACGACGGCTGGAAGGTCGACGAGTCGCTCGAGGAGATGGCGATCCCGCCGACGATCCAGGCGCTGCTTGCGTCGAGGCTGGATGGTCT
>DATFTK010000037.1:0-7792 GCA_035262005.1 Gaiellaceae bacterium
GGAGAACCGCGCGGCGGAGGCGGCGCGCTCGGCCGTCTCCTCACCGCTGCTGGAGGCGTCGATCGAGGGCGCGACCGGAATCCTCCTGAACGTCACCGGCGGCTCGGAGATCGGGCTGTTCGAGGTGAACGAGGCGGCCGAGGTCGTGACCGGCGCGGCCGACCAGAACGCGAACGTCATCTTCGGAGCCGTCATCGACGACTCGATGGGCGACGACGTCCAGGTCACCGTGATCGCCACGGGCTTCGGCGGCCAGAGCCGACGCAGGCGGCGCCGGGAGGCGCCGGCGCTCGACCGCCCGGCTCCGGCCGCGACGGCGGCGGAGACGTTCGACGTCACCCAGGACGTCCTCGACGTCCCCTCGTTCCTGCGCGACGACTCGTAGGTTTGAAGAGCGCTTCGGTGCGGTAGGCAGTAGATGCCCTCTTGGGGTTCATCCTCCCCGGTTGACCCCACGACCCGGTCAGTCGCTCCGGTTGCGTCTTCTAGGAGGCACAGCCGGAGCGACACCTTTCTGAGGCTCGTTAGCATCGGCGCGATGGCTCAGACGCAGCAGCGAACGCCGGTTCACGACCGCCACGTCGCGCTTGGAGCGCGGATGGTGCCGTTCGCCGGCTGGGAGATGCCCGTGCAGTACGAAGGCGTCATCCCTGAGGTGCGCGCGGTGCGAGGCGACTGCGGCGTCTTCGACGTCTCGCACATGGGCGAGCTCGAGGTGGAGGGCCCGCGCGCGGCCGATCTCCTGCAGGCGACCCTCTCCAACGACCTCGCTCGCCTCGCGCCCGGGGACGCCCAGTACACCCTGCTGACGAACGAGCACGGGGGGATCGTCGACGACCTGATCGTCTACAAGCTCGACAAGTTCCGCTATCTGCTGATCGTCAACGCGTCGAACCGCGAGGCCGACTTCGGCTGGCTGAAGGAGCGTGAGCTTCCCGGGTCGGACGTGCGCGACGTGTCAGACGAGTACGCGCTCCTCGCGGTCCAGGGGCCGCGGGCGATCGAGCGCCTGGGGCTGCCGCCGGCCAAGGCGTTCACCTTTGCGGAGGGCGAGATCGACGGCATCCAGTGCATGGTGAATCGCACCGGGTACACCGGCGAGGACGGTTGCGAGCTGCTGACGATGGCGGAGGACGGAGCCCAACTCTGGGATCGAGTGCTCGCGCGCGGTGCCGTGCCGTGTGGTCTCGGCGCGCGCGACACGCTCCGGCTCGAGGTCTGTTATCCGCTGCACGGAAACGACATCACGCCCGAGACGGATGCGATCTCGGCGGCCCTCGCGTGGGCGTGCGCGCTCGACAAGGAGTTCACAGGCGCAAACGAGCTGCGCGAGATCAAGGCGCGCGGGCCGGCGCGGAGGCTCGTCCCGTTCGTGATGGAGGAGAAGGCCGTGCCCCGGCACGGCATGGCGGTCGACGGCGGTGGGGAGGTCACCTCCGGGACGCACTCGCCGACGCTCGACCGCGGCATCGGGCTTGCGTATCTCCTCTCGGAGCGAGCCGCGCCGGACACCGAGATCTCGATTGACGTGCGCGGCCGACCGCGCCGCGCACGCGTCGTCAAGCGCCCGATTTACAAGCGAGAGGAGAGTTCCTAGTTGGCCGCGACCGAGACGTACCCGGACGACCTCAAGTACCACAAGGAACATGACTGGGCCCGCATCGTCGGTGACGAGGCGGTGCTCGGGATCACGTGGTTCGCCCAGGACGCTCTCGGCGAGCTCGTCCACTACGAGCCGCCGAACGTGGGCGACACCGTCACCCGTGACAGCAGCTACGGCGAGGTCGAGTCCGTGAAGGCGGTCTCGGACGTGATCGCCCCGGTGTCGGGCGAGGTGCTGGAGGTCAATCAGAAGATCGTGGACGAGCCGGAAACGGTCAACGCAGACCCCTACGGCGAGGGCTGGCTGGTGCGAGTCCGCTTGAGCGACCCGTCCGAGGCCGACAGCCTGCTCGACGTCGAGGCCTACAAGCAGGTCGTGGCCGAGTCCTAGGTTGAGCTACCTCTCACTGACTGAACGTGACCGCGAGGAGATGCTCGCGGCAATCGGCGTCTCCTCGGTCGAGGAGCTCTTCCGCGACATTCCCGCCGGCCTTCGCTTCGACCGTGAGCTGGCGCTCGATCCGGCGCTCGGAGAGCAGGAGCTCTCGCGCCACCTCGAGGAGCTCGCGGCTCGGAACGTCGACACGTCGAGGGAGCTCTCGTTTCTCGGCGCCGGCATCTACGACCACTACGTCCCGGCGATCGTCGACGCGGTGCTCCAGCGCGGTGAGCTCCTGACCGCGTACACCCCCTACCAGCCCGAGATGAGCCAGGGGATCCTCCAGGCCATCTTCGAGTACCAGACCGCGGTCTGCGAGCTCACCGGCATGGACGTCTCCAACGCATCCGGCTACGACGGTACGACCGTCGCGGCCGACGCCTGCTACGTCGCGAAGCACGCGACCGGACGACCTAGGGTCGTCGTCACCGAGGCGACGAACCCTCAGGTCCGGCAGGTCGTGAAGACGTATGCGCCCGGCTTCGGCCTCGAGATCGTCGAGGTGCCGCACCGCGACGGCCTGACGAATCCCGACGAGCTACGGCGGGCCGCGGAGGACGCCGCCTGCGTCATCTTCCAGCACCCGAACTTCTTCGGCTGCCTCGAAGCCGCACCCGACCTTGCGGCGGCCGCGACCGAAGCTGGTGCGATTCCGGTGGCGCACGTCGACCTCGTGTCACTCGGCGTCCTTGAGGCGCCCGGAGCGTACGGCTGCGGGATGGCAATCGGCGAAGGCCAGAGCGCGGGCAACTACCAGTCCTTCGCCGGTCCGCACTACGGATTTCTCGCAGCTCGGAACGAGTTCATCCGCCGGATGCCGGGCCGCATCGTCGGAGAGACGGTAGACACCGCGGGCAAGCGCGGCTATGTCCTCACCCTCCAGACCCGCGAGCAACACATCCGACGCGAGAAGGCGACGTCGAACATCACGACGAATCAGACGCTCCTCGCGCTGGCGGGGCTCGTCTACCTCAGCTGGCTCGGGCCCGAAGGACTACGCGAGCTGGGGGAGACCTGCATGGGCCTCGGCGTGTACGCGAAGCAGCGGCTCGTCGACGCCGGCTTCGAGCTTGCGTTTCCCGAACGGACAACATTCAAAGAGTTTGCGGTGCGCGTCGGACGGAGTGGGCAGGAGGCCGTCCGTGCGGCGCGCGCGCAGGGCGTGCATCCCGGTTATGCCCTGGGCCGCGACTACCCTGGTCTCGACGACACGCTCCTCGTGGCGATCACCGAGCGGCGCTCGCCTGCCGACGTCGACCGGCTCGTGGAGGCTCTGACGCAGGCGTGAAGCTGATCTTCGAGAAGTCACAGCCGGGCCGGCGGGGCGGCGAGTTGCCGAAGCCGGACGTTCAGGCGCCCGTCGTTCCGGCCGAGCTGCGGCGGTCGAAGCCCCCGCGACTGCCCGAGCTCGCGGAGCCCGAGATCCTCCGCCACTTCACGCAGCTTTCGACGCGGAACTTCGGGATCGACACCGGTTTTTATCCGCTCGGGTCGTGCACGATGAAGTACAACCCGCGCGTCAACGAGCGGCTCGTGGCGCTCCCCGGCTTCCGCGACCTGCACCCGTACCAGGACGAGGAAGCGTCCCAGGGCGCGCTCGAGTTGATGTGGCGGCTGCAGGAGTCGTTGATCGAGGTCTCAGGGCTGCACGCATGCTCGCTCCAACCCGCGGCGGGCTCGCAGGGCGAGCTCACGGGCCTGATGCTGATGCGCGCGTACTTCGCGGACCGCGGCGAGGCTGACCGGCGCGACACGATCGTCACCGCCGACACCGCGCACGGCACGAATCCTGCCAGCGTCACGATGGCGGGCTACAAGCTGGCGAAGGTGCGGACGGACGCGCGCGGGAACGTGGACGTCGAGCACCTTCGCGAGCTCGTCGACGACCGCACCGCGGGGTTGATGCTCACGAATCCGTCGACTCTCGGGCTCTTCGACGAACACATCGAGGAGGTCGCGGCGATCTTCCACGGCGTCGGCGCGCTGCTCTACTACGACGGCGCGAACCTGAACGCCGTGTGCGGCATCTCGCGTCCGGGTGACATGGGCTTCGACATCGTCCACATCAACCTGCACAAGACGTTTTCGCAACCGCACGGCGGCGGCGGGCCGGGCGGCGGCCCGATCGTCGTGCGCGACACCCTCGAGCCGTATCTCCCCGTGCCGGCTGTCGTCAAGGAAAGCGATGTGTTCCGGCTCGATTTCGACCGGCCGAAGTCAATCGGGAAGGTACGTGGGTACACGGGCCCGTTCGGTGTCTTCGTTCGCTCGTATGCGTACATCCGCTCCTACGGGCCGCGCCTGCGCGAGATGTCGGAGACCGCCGTGCTCAACGCGAACTATCTGCTCGCGAGGCTGAAGGACGCATACGACCTGCCCTTCGACCGCCTGTGCATGCACGAGTTCGTGCTCAGCGCGCGCACGCTCAAACGCGAGCACGGGATCACCGCGACAGACGTCGCAAAACGGCTCATGGACTATCGCTTCCATCCGCCGACCGTCTACTTCCCGCTCGTCGTCCCGGAAGCGCTCATGATCGAGCCAACCGAGACGGAGGCGAAGGAAACCCTCGACGCGTTCGCCGACGCGATGCTCGCGATCGTGCGCGAAGCGGCTGACGATCCCGGGGTGCTCAAGGACGCGCCGCACGCTCGACCGGTAAATCGCCTCGACGAGGTCCGCGCGGCGAAACGGGCGATTGTCAAGTACGGCTTCGAGGAGCATCCCGACGTGAGCCAGGAGCCGTCCGCCGAGCTTCGGCAGCTCGGAGCGCCGACAGGAGCTTAGGCGGCGAGCGGCAGCGTCAGCTGCGTCAACCCGAGCCGCTCGAACACGCGCTCCACCTCGACCACGACCGCCTCGAACTGGCCCGGCGGCCACACGTGTGGGTCGTCGTCAACCTGCAGCTTCACGAGTTGCGACTCGAGTAGCGGATCGCCTGACCGAAGGAGCACCGTCTGCGCGTAGCAGCGCGCCCACACTTCGTGCGTCGCCTGGAAGTAGCGCTGCCGGCCGCGTCCGCCGGGGAGCGGGCGTCGTTCCAACCTCGCCGCCGCCGTGCGCCACGAGTCGAATGCGAGGTGGGCCGCAGACGCCCATGTGCGCGTCTTCCGGTCATAGAACACCTGGTGGTCGAGCAAGTGGCCGAGCTCGTGCAGGAACCCCAGCGCGACACGACCGCCGAGCCGCGAGACGCGGACGTCGATGGGGTCCTTCCGGCGAAAGCGATATGCACCCGCCTCCGAGATCGTCGCCGTCGCACGCACAGGCACGGGTTCCAGGTCGGATCGCATGCCGTGCAGGCTCGCCGCCGCCGTCAGCGCACGCCGAAGCTCGCCCGCAAGGGGGCTGCGCCGCGGTAAGGCAATGACGTCTTCCAGTGGACGGAGCCGCGGTTTGCCTGCGCGGGGAACGCACTCCGGATACTGGCGTTGTCCCACGGGGCAAATCTTCGGTTCAGCGTCGGACGGACTTGAGCGTGTAATGCTTGAGGTGTGCACACGCGGCGCGCACTTCTGGTCTGCACTGCGCTTCTCTTCGCAATGATCGACCTCGTGCACAAGTCGTTGTCGTACTCGGAGTTCCATCACGCGCGCACACCGTACGTGACACTCGTGATGGGTGCGCTCATCGCAGCGCTCGTCGTGCTCGTTCCACGTTTGCCTTCGACCGTCGCCGCGATCGGCGCAGGCATTGCATGCGGGGGCGCACTCGGGAACCTCGTGTCGGTGCTCGCGTGGACTCAAGGTGTGCCGGATCCGTTCGTCATCACCGGCGCGACGCATGGGCTTGCGTTCAACCTCGCGGACGTGTTCGCAGTCGGCGGCGACTCGATTCTGCTCAGCGTGGTGATCCTGCTCGGCCTCCGACGCCGAGCCGCGTTGCGCGCGCCGGCCTAGTAGAGATCTTCGAGGTCGTCGACGGCGTAGGTGGCCTCTTCGCGCCGGCGGCGCACGTACTCTGCGACGCCCAGCACGAGGAGGACAGCGACGGCGAAAGCAAGGCTCGTCCAGGCGACGGCGAGCCAGGTCAGGACCAAAACGGCCACGCCAAAACGCTGACCCACCGGGTCGTGCCGCAGAAACCGCATGAGGACGGCAACGGTTTCTTTCATCTCAGCTCCTCCTTCAGGTGCCGCATCGGCGGCCGCGGATCACCGCTGAATCCCTCGGTCGCGTGGTCCTTGCGGCGGTTGCCACACTTATAGGGGAACTCGATCGAGGGAGTGTGATGACGAAGGTTCAGAAGACGGACGCCGAGTGGCGTGCCGAGTTGACGCCCGAGCAGTACCACGTCCTCCGCGAGAAGGGCACGGAGCGGCCGTTCTCCGGGGAGTACGACCACGTGTTCGACGACGGCACCTACCGCTGCGCCGGCTGCGGCGCCGAGCTCTTTGCCTCGGACGCCAAGTACGACTCGGGCTGTGGGTGGCCCGCTTTCTCCGCACCCGCGAGCGGCGAGGCGATCGACGAGGACACTGACACGACCTACGGCATGGTTCGCACCGAGGTCACGTGCGCGAACTGCGGCGGGCATCTCGGCCACGTGTTTCCCGACGGGCCGCGCCCGACCGGGCTTCGCTACTGCATCAACTCCGCCGCGCTCAAGTTGGAGGAGGAGTAGTTGGAGCGGACGGCCACGTTCGGCGCCGGCTGCTTCTGGGGCGTCGAGGCGGCCTTCCGGCAGGTCGAGGGTGTGACGCGGACTCGTGTCGGCTACGGCGGCGGCACCCTCGAGCGGCCGTCCTACGAGGACGTCTGCTCAGGCGCAACCGGCCACGCCGAAGTCGTCGAGGTGACGTATGACCCGGAGCGTGTCTCGTACGACGAGCTCCTCGACGTGTTCTGGCGGAAGCACAATCCGACGCGGCGCACCGCTGGTGACCAGTATCGGTCGGTCGTGTTCTTCCAGGACGAAGAGCAACAGCGGACGGCGCTTGCGTCGAAGGCGCGCGAGCAGGAGCGCTTCGACGCTCCGATCGTGACCGAGATCGCACCGGCGCCGGAGTTCTACGAAGCCGAGGACCGTCACCAGCGCTACCTCGAGAAACACGGTCGCGCATCGTGCACACCGGCGCTCGCCGGCGCGCGTTGATTCGCGACGCTTCCGCGACAGACACGTCACAGTTCGCGGGATAGCGTGTCGGTGGGCGGGAGTGGTGGGACCCCGCTACCCGCGGGTACCTATTAGGCGGTCGCGCGCGATCGCTGGCGCGGCGCCGCGGCGAGCTGGCCGCACGCGGCGGCGATGTCGCGACCGCGTGTGAGGCGGATCGTCGCCGGGAGGCGAGCTTCGTCGAGCACGGCCTTGAAGGCGGCGATCGCGTTGCGCGACGAGCCCGCGTACATGCCGGTCGGGTTGTACGGGATCAGGTTGACCTTGAACACCTTCGGGTCGAGGATCCGCACCAGGGCGCGTGCCTGCTCGACGCGGTCGTTCACGCCGCCGAGCATCACGTACTCGACAAAGACCTTTCGCCGGCGCAACTCGAAGTAGCGCCTGCACTCCGCGAGCACGTCGGCAAGCGGATAGCGGACGTTGACGGGCATCAGCTCGCTGCGCAGCTCGTCCGTCGGTGCGTGCAGCGACAGCGCGAGGCGGATCGGCTCCGTCACCTCGTCGACGAAATGCCGCAGGCCGGGCAACCAGCCGACGGTCGAGATGGTCGTGCGCCGATTCGTAATCCCGACGTCCGGCAGCAGACGCGCCGCCTCGAGCACCGAGTCGATGTTCAACATCGGCTCACCCATG
>DATFTK010000038.1:0-7653 GCA_035262005.1 Gaiellaceae bacterium
TTGCGGCGGATGAGCTCGCGTACGACCTTGACCGCCATGTCGTCCGCGCGCGTCTTCCAGAAGATGCCCTGCGGGCCCGCCCGGCCGAACGCCGTGCGAACACCGTCGACGAACACGACCTCGCGCCGTTCCATGGCGGCAATGCTATTTCGGCGTCTCGAGTTGGGCGCGGAGGTCTTCGAGCTGCCAGCAGTCCGCCTCGTAGGGCTCGCCCTGGTACTGCAGCACGACGCTTCCGCCTGTCTTGAGCTTGCCGTCGCGACAGGCGTCCAGCAGGCGCCGGTAGAGATCGAGGCCGTCGCCCGGTGCGTAGACGGCGTCGTCGGGCTCCTGGTCGTAGCGCGCGTCGTGCCGCGACTCAGGCAGGTAGGGAAGGTTGGCGACGATCAGGTCGACGGGTGCGGGGAGCGGGTCGAGCAGGTCGCCCTGGAGGACGTGCACGCGGTCAGCGACGCCCAGCCGCTCGGCGTTCGCGCGCGCGAGCTCGACGGCGTCGGCATTCGTGTCGGTCGCCCAGATCTCGACCTCCGGCTTCTGGCGTGCGAGCGCGAGAGCGATCGCCCCGCTGCCGGTGCCGACGTCGGCGATCCGCATCGGCACGCCGTCGATCCGCTCGAGCGCGGCGTCGACGAGCCTCTCCGTCGCCGGGCGCGGCGTGAAGACGCGTCCGGGCGCGGTCTCGAGCTGAAGGTGACAGAAGGTCGTTTTCATAAGCTCCGGCCGTGGCTGACTGGACGTCGCACGCACGGCGCGAACAAGAACGGTATCGAGACGGAGCGTCACGACTACCCGGTACGGAGGATCACGACGCACGCCAACGTCAGCTGACGCGGATGGGGAACGCGGCGGCGGGCGCGGGACTGGCTGAGCTCATGGACGGCAATACGGCCGCAGCGCGCGAGTGGTTCGCGCGGGCCGTCGACCGCTATCGCGAGAGCTGGGACGACGCACCGGTCGGCAGCTGGGGACGGCCGATCGGGATGCTCAAGGCCGATCTTCTCGGGGAGGATTGGGACGGAGCCGTCCGGGACGCGGCGTGGACGCTCGGTCTGGGGGCGGCCGAAGCGGAGTCGCCGATCGGCCGCTACGCCGCGTGCCTGGCGCTGCTCGTGCTCGGCCGCGACGAGGAGGCTCGGGTGCTTGCGGACGGCCTGCGCACGCACGAGGGCTTTCCGTCGGACGTCGGCGACGCGCTGGCGACGATCGCAGCCCGGGATCCCGTCGACTACACGGAGGCGGTCGAGTCGGTGCTCGCGTCGTTCGAGTCTCGCGAGGAGTACCTGGAGGACCTGCCGGTCGCGGACACCGTGCTAGTGCTGCAGGCACTTGCCGCCCGCCGCGGCTTGGCGGCGGAGCTCAGCTCGCCGCTGCTGCCAACTACAGGGGTCAGACCCCTTCGGGGTCAGACCCCTTAGCCGGGGGGTGTGCGAAGAGCGTCAGCACGATCTTGTCGGCGTTCTCGTCCTCGAGGTTGCGGGCGCGCGCGAGGAAGTCGGTCATCAGCTCGAGCGCCGTCTCCATCGTCAGCTTGAGCTCGAGCTGCGCGCCGCGGAACGCCCCCTGCTCCGCGTAGAGCGTGTGGGCACGCTGCACCTGCTCGATCATCGCCGCCTGCAGGTCGCTCGCGCCGCCGGCGGCCAGCAGCTCGGGCGCCACGCGGAAGACCTTTGCGACCGCCCGGTACGGCTTCTCGCGGCCGCGTCCCTCGGTTGCCGCCAGCTCGATCAGGCCGGCCTTCAAGAGCATGCGGACGTGGAAGTGGAGGTGGCCGGGATCAACCCCCAGCCGCTGCGCCAGTTCCCGGTTCGTGAGCTGCCATTCGCCGTCCTGACCGAGCATTTCCAGGACGCGAACCCGGAGCGGATGGCCGAGCGCCTTGAGCTGCTCGGGCTTGTCGAGTATCAGCGTCTCCTGCACTGCCCCGCGTGACTTCTACATATAGAGACCGCTCTGTCAAGCGGGAAGCTTGGCTGCAGCAGCGCGATCGAGGATTGCAACGGTTCTGCCGTCGCGCGCGCGGACGAGGCTCGCGGGCGTGTCCGGGCTCGGCTCGGCGGTGAACGCCCGAGCGGCCGCGTCCGCCTTCGACTCCCCGGCGAGCAGAAAGAGGATCTCCCGTGCGCTTCGCAGCCTCGGCAGGCTCAGCGTCACACGGT
This sequence comes from Gaiellaceae bacterium, assembly GCA_035262005.1. Lineage (GTDB taxonomy): Bacteria > Actinomycetota > Thermoleophilia > Gaiellales > Gaiellaceae > 3-1-20CM-4-69-9. The sequence continues at coordinate 2,157 of DATFTK010000038.1, forward strand.
CGATGAACGGCTCCAGGCGCGCCTCGGCGGGGAGAGCTGGTTCGCGCTGCCGCAGCGTCGGCGCGTTCGGGTAGAGCGAGGCGACGTGGCCGTCGGGGCCCATGCCGAGCAGGAGGAGATCGAGCGTCGCGTCCGCGATCTCGTCGGCGTACTCGGCCGCCGCCTGCTCCTTGCCGAGCTCGCCCTTGATCCGGTGCACGCTGCGCGGCGGCACGTCGATCCGGTCGAGTAGCGCGCGCTTCGCCAGCCCGTAGTTCGACTCCTCGTCGTCGGGCGGGACGCAGCGCTCGTCTCCCCACCACAGGTCGACCTGGCTCCAGTCGCCTTCGCGTTCGGCAGCCTCGCGATACGCCAGCTCCGGTGTCGTGCCGCCTGTGAGGACGACGCTCTCGCCGTCGCGCGCAGCGCGGACGAGCCGCTCCGCGACCGCGGCCGCAAGCACGTTCTCGTCGTCGACGACGACGAGCTCGACGTCGCTCACTGCTCGCCCGCGGCGAGCTCTCTGCTTCGTTCCATCGCGGCTTGGATCGCGTTGAGGAAGGCTGCGCGCACGCCTGCTTGTTCCAGCTCGCGGATTGCGCGAATCGTTGTCCCGCCCGGTGACGTCACGGCCTCCCGGAGCTCGACCGGATGCATCCCCTCGTCGCGCAGCAGTTTCGCCGTTCCGAGCATCGTCTGGACGACGAGCTGCGTCGACGTCTCGCGCCCGAGCCCGAGCAAGATCCCTGCCTCGATCATCGCCTCGGCAAGCAATGCGAAGTACGCGGGCCCGGATCCGGAAACGGCCGTGACCGCGTCCATGTAGGTCTCGGGCACGCGTGCGACCGCGCCCAGGTGCGTCAGCACCTCCTCGGCGAGGTCGAGGTGCTCGTCGTCCGCGTGCGCGCCGGCGCAGAGCCCGGCGATTCCTTCGTGCACGAGCGCCGGTGCGTTCGGCATCGCCCGGACGACCGGAACGCCGTTCGCGAGCCGTGCCTCGATCTGCGACGTCGGAATCGCAGCCGCGACGGAGAGCACGGTCTGCTCGGGCGTGATCAGCCCTCCGACCTCGCCGAGCAGGACGTCGAAGTCCTGCGGCTTGACGGCGATCACGATCAGGCCGGCCCCGCCGACGGCGCTGGCGTTGTCGAGCGTTCCCTTGACGCCGTGGCGCTCCTCCAGTTCGGCCAGCCGCTCCTCTCGCCGCCCAGTGACGACGATGTCGGCGGGCTTGCGCCAGCCGGAGCTGAGCAGCCCGGCGAGCAGCGACTCGCCGATCTTCCCCGCGCCGAGGATCGCGATCCTGCGGTTGTCCGCCATGGCACCGCAGTGTACGGGGGCAAGTAACACAGTGTCACTTGCATTTCGTGACGGAGTTGCGCGCCCGGGCTCGGGAGAGTTCGGTCGTGACGTTCTTCGCGCCGCGGATTGCTCCGGCTCTGCTCGAGGCCTTGGTTCGGCTGGACGATCCGGATCTCCCGATCGCAGAGATCAACCGCCGAGTCGGGGAACACGCCGAGCGGCTCGGCCTAAGACGTCCCAGCTACCAACGTGTGCGCGAGCTGGTCCACGAGTTGCGCGAGCTCAAGCGTGATCGCGGGCCGACGACGACCGAGATCCTGCTCGACATCGTCTTCCGCGCCCGGCCGCCCGATGCGTTTCTCGACCACATCTCCGGCGTGGGCGTCCCCAGGTTGCCGCGGTGACCCCACCCCAAAACCGGGCAAGTGACACAGTGTTACTTGTTCAGCGCGGCGCGGTACGGCGCGAGCGTCGCCTCGTCGCGGAAGACGAAGCGGGCGAGGTCCACCGCGGGATGCGCCGCGAGCGCTTCCCGCGTTGCGGCGATCGCGACCGGCGCCGCGAGCTCGAGCGGATAGCCGTAGGCACCGGTCGAGATCGCGGGGAACGCAACCGACCGGCAGCCGTGCTCGTCCGCAAGCTCGATCGCGCGCCGGTGCACGGACGCGAGCAGCTCCTCCTCGCCCGCGCCGCCCCCGCGCCAGACGGGGCCGACGGCGTGGAAGACATAGCGAGCGGGGAGGGTGCCGCCGCCGGTCGCCTTCGCGTCGCCGGGCTCGCAGCCGCCGAGCGTTCGGCATTCCTCGAGGATCGCCGGGCCGCCCGCGCGGTGGATCGCCCCGTCGACACCACCCCCGCCCAGCAGCGTCGGGTTCGCGGCATTGACGATCGCGTCCACCTCTTGCCGCGTCAGGTCGCCGAGGACGAGCTCGATCACGCGTACGCCGGACGCGGAAAGCGCACCGGCCGCTCGGCCGGCAGGGGGATCAGACCGCGGGCGAACGCCGCGATCAGGTACCGGCTCGCCAGCCCTGCCCACTCGCCGTACGGCGCGAGCAACTCGGCCGTCTCGTTGCCTTCGACCCAGCGGCCGCGCAGGCGCGACATGAGCTTGATCAAGCCGAGGTCGCCGACGAGCCCGCGGTCGTGGCGACCGAGGCCTTCGAGGCAGATCACGCCGGCCGACCACGGGCCGAGCCCGCGTTCGCGCTCGATGTACGCGGCCGCCTGCTCGGTGGTGAGCGAGTGGAGCCGCTCGAGGTCGATCGCGCGGCAGATCCGGACGAGTCCGGCAGCGCGCCGTGCGTGCAGGCCGAGCTGGCGCAGTCGAGCCGGCGCGAGTCGGGCAAACGTCGCCGACGTCGGCGGCTCGCGCAGCGTCGTCTCCCCGACGCGCGGACAGAGCGCGCGCAGGATGCCGACCTCGAGCTCGCGCGCGTGGCGCGAGTCGATCAGCTGCCCGCAGAACGCCCGCAGCAGCGACTGCGCGACCGTCGGTAGCCGCAGCTGGCGCATCCCCTGGAACGCACGAGTCGCCTCGCCGATCAGCGGGTCGCGGGCGAAACGCCGGAGGAACTGCGAGTGGTCGGCGTCGATCGGCACGACGAAGCGAAGCCGCTCGAAGCCTTCCTCGCTCTCCGCCCGTAACACGACTCGCCCGTCGACCAGCTGCGAGACCGAGCCGAGCTCGACTCGATCGCCCACGCGCAGCGTCGTCGTCAGCGTCCCGTCGCGCTGATAGCGCGTCGCGTCGCCGGGGTGGCGGAGCGTCTGCGCGAGCGAGAACGGGCCGGTTGGGCGAACGACCCGCTCGAGTGTCAACGCTGCCCGGCTGAGGCGGTCTCGGCCTTCACGCCGAGATCGTACGCGCGGCGGAGGATCGGTTCGGCCTCCGCATCGCGACCGCGCTCGCGAAGGAAAGTCGCCCATTCGAGCGCCGCTTCACCGGCGTCGGCCCGGCGGCCGTGCGCCGTCAGCACGTCCACCGCCCGCCGGTACGCGTCGTTCGCGCCGGTGTCGTCGCCCTGCAGCGCCAGTGCCGACGCCAGCGCATACACCGCCGCGCCCTGAGTGTCGCCGTGGAAGTCACCGAGCAGTGCGAGCGCGTCCCGCGCCCGCTCGACCGCGACAGAGGCGTCGCCCTCGAGCGTCGCGAGGCGCGACTGTCCGATCCGCAACATCCCGAGGTCGAGGCGCTGCGGCGCAGCGCCGAGCAGCGTCTCGGCGAGCTCCAGCTGTCGACGTGCCTCGCGGGCGGACTTGTCACGGAGCTCGACGCCCGCCGCGAGCAGATAGGCGCGCGCAAGCGTCAGCGTGTCGTCGGTCGCCTTCAGCAACGCGATTGCGCTGCGGATGTACTCCAGCGCCTCGGCGGAGTTTCCTTCCATCGCGCGGAGGCGTGCGAGCGACCAGTAGAGCCGCACACGCGTGTACGGGTCGACGCCGTCGTCCGCGCGCGCGAGTGCCTCGCGCACGACGTCGGCGGCACGCTCGTACTCGCCGCTGTCGGCGAGTGCGTAGCTGAGGAACGTCGCGTAGCGGATCTGCGGGGCGACGTCCTCGGGGACCGCTTCGGTCACGCGTTCGAGGCAGCTCTCGAACAGGCGAACCGCGCGGTCCGGCGCGCCGAGCGCCGCATACGACTGTCCGAGCGTCGTGTACACGTCGGGGCGGTGCTGCGGCGCCGGTGCCGACTCGTCGGTGACCGCGGACTCGAGCCGCTCCACGGCTTCGAGGTGGCTGCCGCGCTGGGCCGCGGCGAGGCCGAGCGCAATGCGCGCGCGGAGCGCCGAACCGACGTCCCCGGCTGCGGTCGCCTCGGCGAGGATCTCTGCCAGTTTCTGCTCCGCGTTCCTGAAGTCGTCGCTGAGCCGGAGCTCGAGCTCGGCATCGGCCAGGCGCAGCTCGCGGTCGTCGACCTCGCGGATGTCGCGCCCGGTCTCGAGGTACTCGACCGAGACGCCGAGCTTCTGCGCGAGCTTCCGCAGCGCCTTGACCGAGGGCGTCCGTGCACCGGCCTCGATCCGGGAGATGTACGCGTACGAGACGCCGGGCGACGACAGATCGCGCTGAGACAGGCCCCTTTGCAGACGAAGGCGCTTGAGACGAGCGCCGATCGATTCTGCCGAACTCGCTTGTGCCACGGTGGGCAAGATCATGAGTACGGGTCGGACATAAGTCAAATAGTCAATCGGCGCTTCCTCATGGCAACATAAGCCCTCAATCTGCGGAACCCATCAGCGGAAGGAGGGGGCGGCCTTGTATCCGTGGGGTAGCTAGATCGAGACGTTCTGCGAATAGGCGGGGACGTGATCGCGTCCCCGCCGGGTTTACTGTCGCCTGATGGCTTCGGGGCTCGCGCTCGCGCTCTACGGGCTCCTGCTCGTTCCCGCAGCGCTCCTCGTCTGGCGCACGCCCGTGGCCGCGCTCTACGCCTGGCTGGTCGGCCTCGCCGCGCACAACGCGGTCATGGCGGCCTTGTACGGCGCGGGCGTCCGCGGCAGCACGCTGACCGCCATCCAGGGCTGGAAGGAGATCCTGCTCGCGGTCGCGCTCGGGCGCGTGGGCGTGGATGCGCTGCGCGCGCGGCGCCTGCCCTTCACGATTCGCGCCGTCGACGTGCTCGCGGTCGCGTTCGCAGTGGTCGTGTGCGTCTACGCGCTGCTGCCGCAGTCGTGGCTCGACGGCTCCGCCGACAGGTCGGCGATCGGGCTCGCGCTGAAGCACGATCTCGTGCCCGTCGGGGCGTACTTCCTCGGCCGCTCGTTGCTGCTGCGACGCGAACAATTCGTGCCGCTCGCGTGGACGCTGCTCGGCGTCGCCGGTGCGATCGCGCTCGTGGGCCTCCTCGACGACTTCCTCGTGCCGATCTCGTGGTGGCGGAGCTCGGCCGTCGTCGACTACTTCCACAAGCAGCTCGGCTACGACTACAAGGGCACGGGCGGGCTGCCGGAGAACTTCATCTACAACACCGGCTCCGACGTGCACTTCCTGCGCCGGCTCGTGTCGCTCTTCCTCGGTCCGCTCGCGAGCGCCTACTGCTTCGTGACCGCGTTGCTCGTCGCTGCGGCGCTGCGGCGCCGACTCCGTCTACTCGCTCCGCTCTGCGCGCTGATCTTCGCCGGGCTGCTGTTCACTTTCTCGCGCTCGTCGCTGCTCGCCCTCGCCGCCGGCTTCGTCGTGCTCGCCTACGTGCTGCGCGAGTGGTGGCCGGTCG
>DATFTK010000039.1:0-8382 GCA_035262005.1 Gaiellaceae bacterium
GGCGAGACCTTCGACGGCTTCCTCAACGACATCCGCGCGCAGCGCGTGACCGCAGGGCACGTCGACGCCGCGTTCGACGCCGTGTCAGCGGAGGTCGGGGAGGGCAACGTCGGAGGCGGCACGGGGATGATCTGCCACGAGCTCAAGGGCGGAATCGGAACCGCGTCTCGCCTCGTCGGCGACCGCGTTGTCGGCGTGCTCGTCCAGGCCAACTACGGGCGGCGAGGCCGCTTCCGGGTGAACGGCGTCCCCGTGGGCGAGCTGCTCGGCGATCGCATCCCCCTGCCGGAGCCACGCGACGAGTGGGGCTCGATCATCGGCGTCGCTGCCACGGACGCACCGCTGCTGCCCCACCAGTGTGCGCGGCTGGCGCAGCGGATCGGGCTGGGCGTCGGCCGCGTCGGCGGTACGGCGGCACACACGAGCGGCGACCTCTTCTTCGCGTTCGCCACCGGGAATCTCGAGCTCGGCGCAACCGCGGGAGATGTCCCCTTGCGAATGCTCTCGGACGGTGAGATCACGGCGTATTACGCGGCCGTCATCGACGCGACCGAGGAGGCGATCCTGAACGCGATGCTCGCGGCGGAGACGATGACCGGCCGTGACGGCCACACCGTCTATGCACTCGACGCCAGGCTGCTGCAGGAAACGCTCAGGCCAGCCTGAGCCGGCGCCGCTCGAGGGGACGCGCGCGCAGCGCGCGCCGCTCGTGCTCCGTCAGAGCCGTGGCCGGCGCCCAGCCGACATAGCCGCAACGGGGGCATTCCGGGCTGGGCTTCCGCGACGGGGTCTGCTCTGCCTCTCTGTGACCGCCGCAGCGGAGGCACTCGACAGCGAGCGACTCCATGTCGCTCATCCTCCCCGGACGGGCGACGCGGGCGTCCCCCGAGCGGGTGATCCCGCAGCGTCCAGCAACTCGTCCCAGGTCCGCAACTTGACTCTCGGCCGGCCGAGCTTCTCGCCGGCCTCGCGCTCGACCTCGTCGATCGATGCCCACCCCGAATAGACAACCGCACGCGCGCCGCGCTCATCCAGCAGCTCCTCGACTGCTTCGGCTGTCGCCTCGGGCTTGTGCGCGATCTTGCCGGCATCGACGTCCTCGAGCAGGTGTGCGACCGTCTCCATCGCGTCCTTCTTGTTCGTGCCGATGATCCCGGTCGGGCCGCGCTTGATCCAGCCGGCGCAGTACGTGCACTCGACGCCGACGACACGACCGCCGTCGTTGTGGATCGTTCCCCGCTGCTCGTCGAACGGGACGTCGGGCAGGCCGACGCCGCGGTAGCCGACGCTGCGGAAGACGAGCCCGCACTCGAGCGTCTCGTGCTCGTCGGTCGCGACCGCGACGAGCCGACCATCCTGCTGCTCGAGCCGGTTGCGCACCAGCTCGATCGACTCGACCTTCGAGCCGCCGTTGAGTGCGACCGGCGAGCGAAAGAAGAGGAAGCGGATCACGAGCGGCTTGCCGCTCGGCTCGCGCGCGGCGAACCCGCGCAGGACCTCCAGGTTCCTCTGCGTCTGCGTGTCGTCGGCCTCGGCGCCGGCGAGCTCTGCCGGGTCCACGCTCACGTCGGCGCCTGCCAGCTCGCCCATCTCCTTCAGCTCTTGCGTCGTCCACGACGCCTGCGCCGGGCCGCGACGGCCGACGATGACGATCTCGCGCACGGTCGACGAGCCGATCGCCTCGATCGCCGGCTCGGTCGTGTCCGTCGGCGCGAGCTCCTCCGGCGTCAGCGCGAGCATGCGCGCGACGTCGAGCGCCACGTTCCCGTTGCCGATCACGACGGCGCGGTCGACGTCCAGGTCGAACGGCAGCCCCTGGTAGTCGGGGTGGCCGTTGTACCAGGCGACGAACTCGGTCGCCGACCAGGAGCCCGGGAGCTCCTCGCCGGGAATGCCGAGGCGGCGGTCGGTCTGAGCGCCGAAGGCGTAGACCACGGCGTCGTAGATGCGGAGCAGGTCGGCTTGGGAGAGGTCGCGCCCGACCTCGACGTTCCCGAAGAAGCGGAACCCCGGCTTCTCGGCGATCCGCTCGAACGCACGCGAGACGCTCTTCAGCTTGGGATGGTCCGGCGCGACCCCGAGCCGGACGAGCCCCCACGGCGTCGGCAGGCGCTCGAGCATGTCGACCTCGATCCCGCGTTCGGCGTCGAGGAGGGCGCCGGCGGCATAGAACCCGGCCGGGCCGGAGCCGACGACCGCTACCCGCAGAGCTGAATCAGCCATGCCTCAGGGACAGTCCCTAAGACATGTCACAAAAGGGCTAGGCGCTGCAGCCTGAGCCGCAGCCGCCGACGGTCGCGTCGGTGTCGCCCTCTTCCACCTGGAAGGAGTGGCCGCACCCGCACGAAGACACCGCGTTCGGGTTGTTGATCGCGAAGCCGGCTGCCTGGATCGAGTCGACGTAGTCGATCTCAGCGCCCTGGAGGTATGGCGCGCTGAAGGGATCGACGACGACCTGGACGCCGTGCGCCTCGAACTCGATGTCGCCTTCGGCGGCGCCCCGGTCGAAGCCGAGCCCATACTGGAAGCCCGAGCAGCCGCCGCCCTGGATCGCCACGCGGAGGACGCTCACGTCCGCCTCCTCGGCCATCAGCTGCCTGATCTTCGTAGCCGCCGACTCGGTCACCGTCATCAGCGGCACGACACGTTCCTGGATCGCCATATCCACTCCGATCGTAGCAACGGTTTCGGCTCCTGCGAATCCCCCGGAGGCGTCGCTTGCGACGCCGTGTCAGAGCGCGCGCGAGCTTCGCTCGCGGGCGCGGCATGACCCCGAAGGCTTGGCAGCGTGCCGCACCGGGGGACCGACAAGCCGCGAGCCGTAGGTCGGACTTTGTGACACACGTCTCGCGCATAGCTAGGCGCATTTCGCCATGCTTAGTGCGCAGTTGGGGGACCTGTTAGGTTCCCGTCCGCTCGACGGGGAGGAACGCGTGCTCGACAACTGGCTGCCGTTCCTGATCTACGCGATCTTCGCGCTGGTCATTCCCGCATCGATGATGTGGGCCTCGTTCGTCTTCGCGACGCGGCCGCACAGACGCATGCGCGCGCGCGAGGTTCCGTTCGAGTCGGGCGTGTCGGCCGGCGCGCCGCGCGAGCAGCGCTTCACGATCAGCTTCTACCTCACCGCGATGCTGTTCATCGTCTTCGACATCGAGATCGTGTTCCTGTATCCGCTCGCCGTGATTCTGCACCAGCTCGCCTGGTTCGGATTCCTCGAATTCCTCTTCTTCGTGCTGATCCTCGTCGTCGCGTACGTCTACATCTGGCGGAAGGGAGCCCTGGAGTGGCAATAAGCGCTACGCGCCCGATCTACGCCGAAGGAACGCCCACACGGTCGGAACGTCGAGGCCCGCGGGTGCGGCCGGAAAGGCGGGCATGACAATAGAGAAAGGCCGACTCGCCGACCTCGGGCTCCAGTCCGAGCGCGTCATGTGGCCGGACAAGGAGCCCGGCGTCTTCGAGCGCGAGGTCCAGGCGATGGAGCGTGCCGTCGGGCTGACGACCCTCGCGAAGGCGGTCGCGTGGGCGCAGACGAAGTCGATGTGGCCCGACACCTTCGGGCTCGCGTGCTGCGCGATCGAGATGATGTCGATCGTCTCGTCGCGCTACGACATCGCCCGCTTCGGGATGGAGGCGTTCCGCTCGTCGCCGCGCCAGGCCGACCTGCTGATCGTCTCGGGGCGCGTGGTGCACAAGATGGCGGCGCCGCTCCGGCAGGTGTACGACCAGATGCTCGAGCCGAAGTGGGTGATCGCAATGGGCGCCTGCGCGAGCTCCGGAGGGATGTTCAACAACTACACCACGCTGCAGGGCGTCGACAAGATCGTCGCGGTCGACATCCACGTGCCGGGCTGCCCGCCGCGGCCGGAGGCGTTGATGGAGGGCATCGTCCGACTCCACGAGAAGGTCATGGCCGGCGTGCCGCCGGCATACGAGCTGCGCGGAGTCGCGTCCTGAACTTCAACGGCGTTCCCGGGTTGGTCGAGATGTGCGAGGCCTACGGCGAGACGACGCTGGTCGTCGACACGCCACGACTGCCGGAGGCGGCGCGCTACGTCCGCGACGAGCTCGGCTTCGACTTCCTCTCCGACGTCGCCGCCGCGGACTACCTCGGCTGGGGGAAGAAGAGCGTCTCCGGCTACATCGGCACGCCCGCCGGGCGCGACCTGAACAAGCCGATGACCCAGGGCTTCCAGCGGCTCCCGCAGCCGAAGCCCAAGCGCTTCTCGGTCAGCTACCACCTGCTCGCGCTGCGGGCAGGCGCACGACGCGTCCGGCTGCAGGTGTGGGTCGACGAGGGCGACGAGGTCCCGACCGTCGTGCCGGTGTGGCCGACCGCCGACTGGCACGAGCGGGAGGCCTGGGACATGTTCGGCATCCACTTCAGCGGCCATCCGAACCAGGCGCGCATCCTCATGCCCGAGGACTGGGAGGGCCACCCGCTGCGCAAGGACTACCCGATCGGCGGCGAGCCCGTCCGTTTCAGCGGGGAGGAGTAGGTGGCGATCGCCCCAGAGCGCCCGAGCGTCTACGAGGGCTCCCGCATCCCGTCGCCGATCCCGACGGTGCTGCGCGTTCCGGAAGCGCTTCGCGGAACGGACGACATCATGACCGTCAACTTCGGCCCGAACCATCCGTCGACGCACGGTGTGCTGCGCCTCGTCGTCGACCTCGACGGCGAGAGCGTCGTCGGTCTGGCTGCCGTGATCGGCTACTTGCACACCGGCTTCGAGAAGAACATGGAGCAGAAGTCGTGGTGGAAGGCGATCACGTACCCGGAGCGGATCGACTACCTCGCCTTCCAGTACAACGAGCTCGTCTTCGTCCTCGCGATCGAGAAGCTGCTCGAGATCGAGGTGCCGCCGCGCGCAACGTGGATGCGCATGCTGCTGTGCGAGCTCAACCGCATCCACTCGCATCTCGTCTGGCTCGCCACCGCAGCACTCGAGCTCGGGGCGATCTCGATGTTCTGGTACTGCTTCCGCGAGCGCGACCGGATCCTCGACCTGTTCGAGCTCGTCGGCGGAACGCGCATGCACACGCGCTACTTCCAGGCGGGTGGCCTGGCCGAGGACATCCCGCCGGGCTTCTTCGACGAGTGCGCGAAGTTCGTGCGCGACATGCCGAAGGCGATCGACGACTACGAGGCGCTCGTCGACCGCAGCGAGATCTGGCTCGAGCGGACGAAGGGGCTCGGCCTGCTGTCCGCAGACGACGCGATCGCGCTCGGACAGTCGGGGCCCGTGCTGCGCGGCTCCGGGGTCGACTGGGACCTGCGCCGCGACCAGCCGTACCTCGCCTACGACCGCGTCGACTTCCGCGTCCCCGTGTACTCCGAGGGCGACGTCTACGCGCGTTACCGCGTTCGCATGGAGGAGATGCGCGAGTCGGTGCGGATCGTCGACCAGGCGCTGCGGCGGATGCCGGACGGGCCGTGGATCGCGGACGACCGCAAGGTCGTGCTGCCGCCCCGTGAGGAGCTGCACACCTCGATGGAGTCGCTCATCCACCACTTCAAGATCGTGACGGAGGGCTACCGCGTGCCCGAGGGCGAGGTGTACGTGACCGTCGAGTCGCCGCGCGGCGAGGCCGGCTGCTACGTCGTCTCCGACGGCGGCCCGAAGCCGTGGCGCGTGAAGTTCCGTGCACCGTCGTTCGTTGCCCTGGAGGCGACGGCGACCTGCATGCACGACGCGCTCGTCGCCGACCTGATCGCGATCGTCGGCTCGCTCGACACCCTGATGGGAGAGGTCGACCGGTGAGCGACCTCTACACGGACGTGCAGGAGCTGAAGGAGCGGTACCCCGACTGGCACTCGGCGATGATGCCGGCGCTGCGCGAGGTGCAGGAGAAGCACGGCTATCTGTCGCCCGAGGCGCTGCGCGAGTGCGCGGACGCGCTCGGCACGACGCCGGCCTTGTGCGAGGCCGTCGCGTCGTTTTACGACATGTTCCACCTGGCCCCCGTCGGACGCCACATGGTCGAGGTCTGCACCAACGTGTCGTGCGCGCTCGTCGGCGCGCAACAGGTGCTCGAGGCGTTCGAGGAGGAGCTCGGCGTTACGGCCGGCCAGACGTCCGCGGACGGATTCGTCACGCTGCGCCCGATCGAGTGCCTCGGCGGCTGCGGCTGGGCGACGATCGTCTCGATCGACGAGCACTACCGGACGCACGTGAAACCGGAGGACGTCCCGCAGATCGTGCAGGAGCTTCGCGATGGCAGCTGAGCTCGTCCTCGCCCACGCGCGCGACCGCGACCTGACGAAGCTCGCGGAATACGAGGCGGTGGGCGGCTACACGGCGCTCGCGAAGGCGCGTGGCATGACGCCGCAGGCCGTGATCGACGAGGTGACTGCGTCCGAGCTGCGCGGCCGCGGCGGCGCCTTCTTCCCGACCGGCCGCAAGTGGGCGTTCATCCCGAAGCCCGACCAAAACCCGAACCCGCACTATCTCGTCGTCAACGCCGACGAGTCGGAGCCGGGGAGCTTCAAGGACAACGAGATCATGGCGACCGTCCCGCACCGCTTCATCGAGGGCTGCCTGATCACCGCGCACGCTGTCGAGGCTGCGCGCGTGTTCGTCTACATCCGCGGCGAGTACACCGGCCCGTACGAGGTGCTCGTCGCGGCGCTGGACGAACTGACGTCGCGCGACGACATCCTCGGGGGCGTCACCATCGTGTTGCACCGCGGCGCCGGCGCCTATATCTGCGGCGAGGAGACGGCGCTGCTCGAGTCACTCGAAGGGAAACGCGGCCAGCCGCGGACGAAGCCGCCGTTCCCGGCGGTCGAGGGTCTCTACCGCTCGCCGACGGTCGTGAACAACGTCGAGACGGTGGCGGCGATCCCGCCGATCATCGAGCTTGGCGGGGCGGAGTACGCGAAGCTCGGCGTGCCGGACTCGCGCGGCACGCGAGTCGTCTCGATCTCCGGTCACGTCGAGCGGCCCGGAAACTACGAGATCGAGCCAGGGACGAGCATCCGCTCGCTCATCTACGACCTCGGCGGCGGCGTCCTCGGCGGCCGCGAGCTGAAGGCGGTCATTCCCGGCGGCTCGTCGACGGTGATCCTCCGCTACGACGAGATCGACGTCGGCTACGACTTCAACTCGCTGCTCGCGCTGCAGACGGCGATGGGCTCGGCGGGCGTCGTCGTGCTCGACGACCGCTGCTGCATGGTGCAGCTCGGCATTCGCATCTCCGAGTTCTACGAGCACGAGTCGTGCGGCAAGTGCACGCCGTGCCGCGAAGGCACGCGCTGGATGACCCAGATCCTGCGCCGGCTCGAGGCGGGCGACGCCGAGCAGGGCGAGCTCGATCTGCTGCTCTCCGTCTGCGACCGGATCAACGGCAAGTGCCTCTGCCCGCTGGGCGAGACCGCGGCGATCGCGGTCGCGAGCTACGTGGACAAGTTCCGCGGCGAGTTCCAGCAGCACGTCGACGAGGGCGGCTGCCCGTTCGGCGACTCGTCGCCGCTTCACAACGTGCTCGCACCGGTCGCGATCCACGCCCACTCGCCGGCTCCGATGGTTTCTGCATGAGCAGTCCGCAGACAGTCAAGCTGACGATCGACGGCGTCGCGGTGGAAGTCCCGAAGGGCACTGGCCTCGTCGAAGCGGCGTTGGCTGCCGGCATCGAGATTCCGGTCTTCTGCTACGAGCCGCGACTCGGGGCGCCGATCGGCGCGTGTCGCATGTGCCTGTGCGAGATCACGCCGGGCCCGCCGAAGCCGCAGGCGGCCTGCACGCTGCAGGCGGCGGTCGGCATGGTCGTGAAGACCGCGCTGACGTCCGCGGTCGCCGCCGAGGCGCAGAACGCGACGCTCGAGTTCATCCTCGTCAACCACCCGCTCGACTGCCCCGTCTGCGACAAGGGCGGCGAGTGCCCGCTGCAGGACCTGACCTTCCGTTACGGGCCTGGCAACACGCGGATGACGTTCCCGAAGCGAACGTTCGACAAGCCGATCCCGATCTCACCGCTGATCGCGCTCGACCGCGAGCGCTGCATCCTCTGCTACCGCTGCACCCGGTTCAGCGAACAGGTGGCCGAGGACGGGCAGCTCGTCGCCGTCAACCGGGGCTCCCAGACGCAGATCGCGACGTTCGAGGACGACCCGTACCGCGCGCCGTTCACCGGCAACGTGATCGAGCTCTGCCCCGTCGGCGCGCTCACGTCGACGACGTACCGCTTCGAGGGGCGGCCGTGGGAGATCCAGGACGTGCCGACGGTCTGCGGACTGTGCCCGGTCGGCTGCAACGTCTACGCGACGACACGCGAGGGCAAGGTCAAGCGGATCCTGTCGCGCAACCATCCCGAGGTCGACGGAGGCTGGCTCTGCGACAAGGGTCGCTTCGCGTACCAGCACCTCCGGGCGGAGGACCG
>DATFTK010000040.1:0-12717 GCA_035262005.1 Gaiellaceae bacterium
AAACTACTGGTACGCCTGGTTCGCCGAACTGATTGTCGACCGTCTCTGGGCTGACCTACACTCCTAGCGTGGCGAAGACGCCGGATGCGGACCGGCAGGCGCGGGAGTACATCGACCGTGTCGTCGAGTCCCACCGCAAGAACGGCTACGGCCTGCGGCTCTCGAGGAAGCGCTACGAGGAAGCAGTCAGCCGCGTCGCCGAAGCGTTTCGCGAGCTCATTGCGGCAAAGGGGTCTGACCCCCGCAGGGGGTCTGACCCCGGCCTGTCGAAGGCGCCGAGCACAAACGCCCGGTAGGCGTGTGCGGCGGCGTCGCCGCGCAACCCGAACAGCTCGTAGACGGATTCGACGGCGAGAAAGTCAGGCGGTCGCTCCAGACCCGCCAGCGCTCGGTAGCTGCCCCACCGCCAGTCGGCTGGGTCGTCGCAGTGCGACGCGCGCACCGGATTGAGCGCGACGTATTGATGCGCTTGCCACAGGTGCGTCTCGTCGGTGATGTGCCGTGACGAGAAACGGCCGACAAAGAGATGGCCCGTGCGGTCGTATTTCCAGTTGAACCACCGTGCGTACTCACCGAGCAAGCGTCCCATGCCGGTCGACAGCGTTGCGCGTACGGTCGCAATGATCAGGTGGAAGTGCGTTCCCATCAGGCAGTAGGCCTCGCAGCGCCACTCGTAGTCACGCACGACTTCGCGCAGCAGCCCGACGAAGCGACGGCGATCCGCCGGCTCGACGAAGAGCGGCGCGCCGTTGTTCGCCAGCGCGGTCACGTGATGCCTGGCGCCCGGCTCGTCGATGCGTGGTTTGCGTGCCATGCACGCACGCTACGCCTGCGATGCGCGCGGCTTTGTGGCGGAAGTGTGACCTTTTGAACTGCTGGGGTCAGGCCCCTTCGGGGCCAGACCCCGACAGGCGCCTGATGACGAAGGGGAGGATGCCGACGTGGCGGAGGTACTCGCGCTCGACCGGGGTGTCGAGGCGGACTCGGGCGCGGAACTCCTTGTCGTCGGCGCGGACCGTCACCTCGTCCGCGTCGCCGTTGTCGACTCCCTCGACTGCGAACTGCTCGCGGCCGGTGAGGCCGAGCGACTCTGCGTTCTCGCCGTCCATGTACTGCAGCGGCAGGATCCCCAGCATCAGCAGATTCGAGCGGTGGATGCGCTCGTACGACTCGGCGATCACCGCCCGCACGCCGAGCAGGTTCGGCCCCTTCGCCGCCCAGTCGCGTGACGAGCCCGAGCCGTATTCCTTCCCGGCAAGCACGACGAGCGGCGTGCCCTCCGACACGTAGCGCTGCGACGTCTCGTAGATCGTCATCTCCTCGCCGCTCGGGACGTGCACCGTCCACGTCCCCTCGGATCCCGGCACGAGCAGGTTCCGCAACCGGACGTTGGCGAACGTCCCGCGCACCATCACCTCGTGGTTCCCGCGCCGCGACCCGTAGGAGTTGAAGTCCTTCCGCTCGACTCCGTGTTCCACCAGGTACTGGCCCGCCGGCGAGTCCGGCTTGATCGCCCCCGCAGGGGAGATGTGATCCGTCGTCACCGAGTCGCCGACCCATACGAGACAGCGTGCGCCGCTGACGTCCTCGACGCGTCCCGGCTCGCGTGACATCCCGTCGAAGTACGGCGGCCTCCGCACGTACGTCGACTCCGGATCCCAGGCGAAGAGGTCGCCCTCCGGCACCGGTAGCTCGCGCCAAGCGGGATCGCCGGTATAAACGTCGGCGTACGTTCGCGAGAACATCTCGCCGCGCACGGCGTGCGAGATCATCTCCTGGATCTCTTCCGCCGTCGGCCATAGGTCGCGCAGGTACACGTCCTCGCCGTTCGCGTCCTCGCCGAGCGGCTCGTTGACGAGGTCGACGTCCATGCGGCCCGCAAGCGCGTACGCAACGACGAGCGGCGGCGACGCGAGGTAGTTCGCCTTCACCTCCGGATGGATCCGCGCCTCGAAGTTCCGGTTGCCGGACAGCACCGAGCACACGACGAGGTCCCCTTTCGCGACCGCTTCGGAAATCGGCTCCGGCAGCGGCCCGGAGTTGCCGATGCAGGTCGTGCACCCGTAGCCGACGGTCTGGAATCCGAGCTCGTCGAGGTACCTCGTCAGCCCGGCTTGCTCGTAGTACTCCGTCACCACCTTCGAGCCCGGGGCGAGCGACGACTTCACCCACGGCTTCCGTCGCATGCCGCGCTCGACCGCCTTCTTGGCGAGCAGGCCCGCACCGATCATCACCTGCGGGTTGGAGGTGTTCGTGCACGAGGTGATCGCGGCGATCACGACCGAGCCGTGCTGCAGCTCGAACTCGTCGCCGTTGAGTGACGCCGGAACGCCGTGCCGCTGCACGACAACGGCGACGCCGTCGCCGGCCTCCACCCTCGCCCCGCTGTCGAGCTCCAGGGTCGACGGGGGATCGCTGGCAGGGAAGGACTCTGCCACCGCCTCGTCGCGCGAGTTCCCGTAGTCGACGCCGAACGTCTCGAGCGACTCGACGAACGACCGCTTCGCCTCGCGCAGCGGCACCCGGTCCTGCGGGCGACGCGGCCCCGCGAGCGACGGCTCGACCTCGCCGAGCTCGAGCTCCACCACCTGCGAGTACTCCGGCTCGACCTCGGCGTCGTGCCAGAACCCGTTGTCCTTGCAGTAGGTCTCGACGAGCGACACGTGGTCCTCCGAGCGCCCCGTCAGCCGCAGGTACTTGAGCGTCTCGTCGTCGACGGGGAAGAACCCGCACGTCGCGCCGTACTCGGGAGACATGTTCCCGATCGTCGCGCGGTCGGCCAGCGCGAGCCCTGCCAGGCCCTTGCCGAAGTACTCGACGAACTTCCCGACGACGCCCGTCGCCCGCAGGATCTGCGTCACGGTCAGCACGAGGTCGGTCGCGGTCGCGCCCTCCGGCAGCGAGCCGGTGAGCTTGAAGCCGACCACCTGCGGGACCAGCATCGAGATCGGCTCGCCGAGCATGGCGGCCTCCGCTTCGATCCCGCCGACCCCCCAGCCGAGCACACCGAGCCCGTTGACCATCGTCGTGTGCGAGTCGGTCCCGACGAGCGTGTCGGGGAACGTCTCACCGTCGCGCGTCTCGACGACGCGCGCGAGGAACTCGAGGTTCACCTGGTGGACGATTCCCGTGTTCGGCGGGACGACCTTGAAGTTGTCGAACGCCTCCTGGCCCCAGCGCAAGAACGCGTAGCGCTCGCGGTTGCGCTCGAACTCGAGCTCGGCGTTGCGGAAGATCGCGCGTGCCGTCGCGTACTCGTCCACCTGCACCGAGTGGTCGATGACGAGCTCGACCGGCAGTTGCGGGTTGATCCGCGCCGGGTCGCCGCCGAGGTCGGCCATGGCGTTCCGCATCGCCGCGAGATCAACGAGGGCGGGCACGCCGGTGAAGTCCTGCAGCAGGACGCGGGACGGCCGGAAGGAGATCTCCTGCGCCGGCTCCGCCTGCGGATCCCACGCTCGGATCGCCTCCGCGTCCGCCTCCTCACCGTGCCGAACCGCGTTCTCGAGCAGGATCCGCAGCGTGTAGGGGAGGCGCTCCACGCCTCCGACTCTACTTGCGATTTGACGTCTTCCGGCGTTCTCCCTAAAGTCCATCAACTCACTGGACTAATAAGGAGAGCCCATGAGACGAATTAGCCTGCTTTTGCTCCTTGCCCTCGCCTTCCCGTCTCTTGCGGCCGGCGCCGCCCGGGACACCAAGCTTGCCCTCGTCGCGTATTCGACCCCGAAGGACGCGTACGGCCAGCTGATTCCGGCGTTCCAGAAGACGCGGGCCGGGCAAGGCGTGAGCTTCTCGCAGTCGTACGGCGCCTCGGGCGACCAGAGCCGCGCCGTCGTCGCCGGGCTCCCCGCCGACATCGTCGCGCTGTCGCTCGCGCCGGACCTCTCCTCCCTCGTCCAGAAGCACCTGGTCGCGCAGAGCTGGAACAAGGACAAGTACCACGGGATCGTCACGCGCTCGGTCGTGGTGTTCGTCGTGCGCGACGGCAACCCGAAGCACATCAAGACCTGGACCGACCTGGTGAAGCCGGGAGTGCAGGTCGTGACGCCGAACCCGTTCACCTCCGGCGGCGCGCGCTGGAACATCATGGCGGCGTACGGCGGTGCGCTCCGCGCCGGGAAGACGTCGGAGCAGGCGCAGTCGTACCTCGCGCAGCTGTGGAAGCACGTGGTCGCCTCGCCGGCGAGCGCGCGCGAGGGTCTGCAGACGTTCCTCGCCGGCCGCGGCGACGTCTTTCTCGCGTACGAGAACGAGGCGATCTTCGCCCAGAAGCACGGCCAGCCCGTGCAGTTCGTGACCCCGAAGGCGACGATCCTGATCGAGAACCCGATCGCGGTCACGTCGAGCTCGCAGCACAAGCAGCAGGCGCAGGCGTTCATCGACTTCCTGCGCACGAAGCCGGCGCAGCGCATCTTCGCGGAGAACGGCTACCGGCCGATCGTCAAGGGCGTGACGCACGGGTTGAACTTCCCCACACGGCCGCAGCTGTTCACGATCAAGTACGTCGGCGGCTGGCAGTCGGTCGAGAAGAAGTTCTTCGACCCGCGCAGCGGGGTCATGGCCAAGATCATCGGCGCGAATGGCGGCTAGGGCCGAACCGCTTCCCGCCAGGTTCCAGGCGGCGCCGGCTCTTGCCGTCGGCCTGAGCACGCTGTACCTGACCGTGGTCGTCCTCCTGCCGCTCGCAGCGGTGGCCTGGCACTCGCACGGCTGGGACGCGATCACGAGCCCGCAGGCGGTCGCGGCGCTGAAGCTGACGCTCTCGCTGTCGCTCGTGGTCGCGGTGATCAACGCGGTCGCCGGGACGGCAATCGCCTGGACGCTCGTGCGCGACCGCTTCTTCGGCCAGAGCTTCGTCAACGCGCTCGTCGACCTCCCGTTTGCGCTGCCGACGATCGTTGCCGGCCTCGTGCTGCTGACGCTCTACCGCGACCTGGCGTTCACGCGCTGGGGAATCCTCGCGGCGCTGCTGTTCGTGACGCTGCCCTTCGTCGTCCGCACGGTGCAGCCGATGCTGCTCGAGCTCGACACCGAGATGGAGGACGCCGCGGCGTCGCTCGGCGCGTCGCGCGTCGCGACCTTCCGGCGCGTCATCCTGCCGAACATCCTGCCCGCGATCCTCTCCGGAGTCGCGCTCGCATTCGCGCGCGCGATCGGCGAGTTCGGCGCCGTCGTCCTGATCTCGGGAAACCTGCCCTTCAAGACGGAGGTCCTGTCGGTCTACGTCTTCGGGCGGATCGAGAGCGGCGATCCCGGGGGGGCGGCGGCCGCGTCCGTCGCGACCCTCGGGATCTCGTTCGCCGTCCTGCTCGCGATCGGCGGCCTGCGCCGCCTCGTCACGCGCCATGATCGGTAGGTACGCGGTCCGGTTCGCGGCGCTCGGCTACCTGACGGCGCTGCTCGCCCTCCCCGTCGGCTACGTCTTCTGGCGGACGTTCCGCCACGGCTTCTGGCCGGCGTGGCACGCAGTCACGACACCGGAGGCACTCCATGCGCTCAAGGTGACGTTGATCCTGGCGGGGATCGCAGTCCCCGCGAACACGATCTTCGGCGTGCTTGCGGGTCTCGCGATCGTGCGCTACCGCTTCCCGGGCGCGGGGGTCTTCAACGCGGTTGTCGACCTGCCGCTCGCGCTGTCGCCGGTCGTCGTCGGGCTCGCGCTGCTGCTCCTCTACGGTCGCGGCGGCTGGCTGGGCGGACACCACGTCGCTTTCGCACTGCCCGGCATGGTCCTCGCGACGATGTTCCTCTCACTGCCGTTCGTCGTACGGGAGGTCGTGCCGGTCCTGCGAGAGGTCGGGACCGAGCAGGAGCAAGCTGCCGCCACCCTCGGAGCGAACGCGTGGCAGACGTTCCGGCGCGTCACGTGGCCGGCGATCCGGTGGGCGACCGCCTATGGGGTCGTGCTGACGACCGCACGTGCGCTCGGGGAGTTCGGCGCGGTCAGCGTCGTCTCGGGCCGGCTCGAAGGTCAGACCGAGTCACTGACGCTCTATGTGCAAGACCGCTACCAGGCGTTCGACGACGTCGGAGCGTACGCCGCGGCGGTCGTGCTCGCGCTGATTGCGGTGACGACGCTGATCACGATGACTGCGCTCAAGCCGAAGGAGGAGACCCGGTGATCGAGGCCGGGAAGATCGTCAAGCGTTTCGGGGACTTCACCGCGCTCGACGACGTCACGCTCGAGGTCGAGGCCGGCTCGCTCACCGCTCTCCTCGGCCCGAGCGGCAGCGGGAAGTCGACACTGCTGCGCGTGATCGCCGGTCTCGAGCGTCCGGACGCCGGTGTCGTCCGCCTCGACGGCGTCGACGTGACGAGCGTGCCGCCCCAGCAGCGCGGCGTCGGCTTCGTCTTCCAGCACTACGCCGCGTTCAAGCACATGACGGTCTGGGACAACGTGGCGTTCGGCCTCCGCATCCGCCGCCGTCCACGCCCTGAGATCAAGGCGCGCGTCGCGGAGCTGCTCGACCTCGTCCAGCTCGCGCGGCTGGCGAAGCGCTACCCGGCTCAGCTCTCAGGCGGGCAGCGCCAGCGCATGGGGCTCGCGCGCGCGCTCGCGGTCGATCCGAAAGTGCTCCTGCTCGACGAGCCGTTCGGGGCGCTCGACGCGCGCGTCCGAAAGGAGCTGCGCGTGTGGCTGCGCCGCCTCCACGACGAGACCCACACGACGACGGTGATCGTCACGCACGACCAGGAAGAGGCGATGGACGTCGCCGACCAGGTCGTCGTGATGAACGGCGGCCGCATCGAGCAGACCGCGCCGCCGCGCGAGCTGTACGACCACCCGGCGAACGAGTTCGTCATGTCCTTCGTCGGCCCCGTGAACCAGCTCGGCGACGCGTTCATCCGTCCCCACGACGTCGAGTTGCTGCTCGAGCCGAACGGCTCGACGCAGGAGGCGATGGTGCAGCGGCTCGTTCACCTCGGCTTCGAGATCCGCGTCGAGCTCGTCCGCGACGACGGCGAGGTGCTGTCGGCCCAGCTGACGCGTGAGCAGGTCGAGGCGCTCGAGCTGCAGCCGGGGCAGATCGTCTACGTCCGCCCGACGCGGCAGACGGTCTTCACCTAGTCCACGGCAGCCGGTCCCAGTACGTAGGCCGCTCGCGGCGGGAGGGCTCGAACCGGCCGGCGTATGCCTCGTGTGGGCTCGTCGCGTCTCGCTCGACACTCGCGCCGTAGCGCGCGGCCAGCTCGGACACGGGGAAGTGAACGGTCCAGTCGCCGCCGCGCGCGCCGACCATGAACAGCACGCACGGCTCGTCGCCCGCGCCGACGAAAATGTGCTCCGTTCCTGCCGGCGAGTGGAAGAAGTCCCACTGCCGGAGCTGCCGTTCCGCGCCCTCGACGAGCAGCGTGCACTCGCCGGACAGCACGAGAAAATCCTCCTGCTTCGACTCGGCGTGGTAACAGCCGTTCGGCTCGCCCGGCGGCAGGGCGTGGATCCGGATGCCGAGCTGCTCGAACTCCGCGTCCGCCGGCTCGAACGTGCACTCGGAGCCGGACGACTGCAGCTGCCCGCCTTCGCTCGTCAGCCACTCGGCGTCGCGGACGTTGACGACGAACCAGGTCATCAGTGCGGCTGCCACGCGTCGGGATTCGCCGCGAGCTCCTGAACCGTCGCCGGCAGCTCTCCCCGCGCGACGTCGGCGATCGTCACGTGCTCGAGCACGGCGCGGAGGTTCGCACGCACCGCGATCCAGACGTCGCGGAGTCGCAGGGCGGAGCCGGCGTACTCGACCTGCTCCGGCCCGACGCCGCGCACGTTCGCGATCGGGCCCTCCACCGCGCGGACGACCTCGGCAACGGTGATCTCGTCGGCGGGGCGCGCGAGCCAGTAGCCGCCCTCGACGCCGCGTTGGCTGCGCACGATTCCGGCGTGCCGCAGGTCGCCGAGGATGTTCTCGAGGAACTTGAGCGGGATCTCCTGCGCCTGCGCGATGCGCTCGCCCTTCACCGGTCCCTCCGCCGCGGCGGCCAGCTCGATCACGGCGCGCAGCGCGTAATCGGCCTTCGCTGACACACGCATCGCCGCATCGTAAGAAAACTCGTGTCACGGCCTGGCGTGGTAGACAGCGCTCAGTGAGCTTGTCGAAGCTCGTCGAGTCGTGGCCTCTGGTTCGCCAACTGCGTGAGGGGGATCCCCTCGGGCTCGGCAGGGCTGTCCAATCCCCACGCTCGAAGGCGTTGAAACCGCGGATCGACGGCGCCGACCGCGTCGCCCGCTCCATCTGTCCGTACTGCGCCGTCGGCTGCGCGCAGCTCGTCTACGTCGAGGACGGTGAGGTGACGCAGATCGAGGGTGACCCGGCGAGCCCGATCTCACGCGGTCGCCTCTGCCCGAAGGGTTCGGCTTCGAGGAACTACGTCCAGAGCCCGCTGCGCGAGTACAAGGTCAAGTACCGCCGTCCGTACGGGACGCGGTGGGAGGAGCTGTCGCTCGACGACGCGATGGACATGATCGTCGACCGCTTCCTGCGCACTCGAGAGGAGACCTGGCAGGACGAGACGGAGGACGGTCGGCCGGCGCGGCGCACGCTGGGCATCGCCAACCTCGGCGGCGCGACGCTCGACAACGAGGAGAACTACCTGATCAAGAAGCTCCTCACGGCCGCCGGCGTCGTGCAGATCGAGAACCAGGCTCGCATATGACATAGCTCCACGGTCCCCGGTCTGGGGACCTCGTTCGGGCGAGGAGGCGCGACCACCTACCAGCAGAACCTCCGGGACGCCGACGTGATCACGATCATGGGCTCGAACATGGCCGAGAACCACCCGGTGGGATTCCAGTGGGTGATGGAGGCAAGAGAGCGCGGCGCGACAATCGTCCACGTCGACCCGCGGTTCACGCGCACGAGCGCGATGTCGACCAAGTTCATCGGCATCCGTGCCGGCAGCGACATCGCGTTTCTCGGCGGCGTGATCCGCTACATCGTCGAGAACGGCCGCTACTTCGAGGCGTACGTCAAGAGGTACACGAACGCGCCGACGATCATCACCGACGAGTTCAAGGACACCGAGGAGCTCGAGGGCGTGTTCTCCGGTTGGGACCCGGAGAAGCACGAGTACGACGTCACGACGTGGCGCTACGAGGGGAAGGAGCCGCACAGAGACGAGACGCTGCAGGACCCTCGCTGTGTCTTCCAGATCCTGAAGCGTCACTACGCGCGGTACACGCCGGAGCTCGTCGCCGAGACCTGCGGCTGCAGCGTCGAGGAGTTCCTTTGGTACTGCGAGCAGATCTGCCAAAACTCCGGCCGGGATCGCACGGGTGCGTTCGTCTACGCGGTCGGCTGGACGCAGCACACCGTCGGCGTCCAGATGATCCGCACCGCGGCGATCATCCAGCTCCTGCTCGGAAACGTCGGGCGCCCGGGCGGCGGCGTGATGGCGTTGCGCGGCCACGCCTCGATCCAGGGCTCGACCGACATCCCGACGCTCTTCAACGTCCTGCCCGGCTACCTGCCGATGCCGCACACGTACGACGACGGCGGGCTTCGGGACTACATCGACAGGACCAGCTCCCCGTCGGGCTGGTGGGGAAGGGTGGACACCTTCATCGTCAGCCTGCTCAAGGCCTGGTGGGGGGCCGCGGCGAGCGAGGAGAACGACTTCTGTTTCTCCTATCTCCCGCGGATCGACGACGACAACTCCTACTACTGGACCGTCCGGCAGATGCTGCAGGGAAAGGTCAAGGGGTACGTCGTCGCCGGGGAGAACCTCGCAGTCGGTTCCGCGAACGGACGGGCGAACCGGCTCGCGCTCGGCAAGCTCGACTGGCTCGTCGTCCGCGATCTCGTCGAGATCGAGACGGCCGCGTTCTGGTACGACAGCCCCGAGATCGAGTCGGGCGAGCTGAAGACCGAGGAGATCCCGACCGAGGTCTTCTTCCTCCCGGCGTCGGCTCATGTCGAGAAGGACGGCTCCTTCACGAACACGCAGCGGCTGCTGCAGTGGCACCACAAAGCGGTCGACCCGAAGGGCGACTGCCGTTCCGAGCTGTGGTTCTACTACCACCTCGGCCGCAAGCTGCGCGAGCGGCTGACTGGGTCGGCCGATCCGAAGAACCGGCCGCTCCTCGACCTGACGTGGGAGTACCCGCTCGTCGGGACTTTCCACGACCCGAACGCGGAAGCGGTGCTCGCGGAGATCAACGGCCGCGACTCGAATGGGGAGGCGCTGGCGGCCCACAAGCTGCTGAAGGCCGACGGTACGACGGCCTGCGGCTGCTGGATCTACTGCGGCGCTTACGCGGACGGCGAGAACAAGACGGCGCGGAGGAAGCCGCATTGGGAGCAGGACGAAGCGGCGCTCGAGTGGGCGTGGGCGTGGCCGGCGAACCGCCGCCTCCTCTACAACCGCGCATCGGCCGACCCGGCTGGGAAGCCGTGGTCGGAGCGCAAGAAGTTCGTCTGGTGGGACGGCGAGCGAGGGCAGTGGACGGGCCTCGACACGCCCGACTTCGAGGAGGAGACGCCGCCGGAGTACGTGCCGCCCGACGATGCCACCGGGCCGGACGCCATCCGCGGCGACCAGCCGTTCATCATGAAGGCCGACGGGCAGGCGTGGATCTACGTTCCGCAAGGGCTCGAGGACGGTCCGCTGCCGACGCACTACGAGCCGCAGGAGTCCCCGTTCGACAACCCGCTCTACGCGCAGCGCGCGAACCCGCGACGACGGCAGAGCAAGGATCTCCGCGAGGACCCCTACAACCCTGTGGGCGGCGAGGCCGGCGCCGACGTGTATCCGTACGTCGTCACGACGTACCGCCTGACGGAGCACCACACTGCGGGAGGCTTCTCGCGGTTCGTCCCGTATCTTTCGGAGCTGCAGCCGGCGATGTTCGTCGAGGTGCACCCCGAGCTCGCGCGTGAGCGCGGGCTCACGCACGGCGACTGGGCGACGATCGTGACCTCACGTTCCGCGATCGAGGCGCGCGTGCTGGTCACGGACCGGATGCGCCCCGTCGAGGTCGCCGGCCGCGTGCAGCACCAGGTCGGGCTCCCGTACCACTGGGGCTCGCGTGGCTTGACCAAGGGCGATGCTGCGAACGACCTCGCGCACATGGCGCTCGACCCCAACGCCTACATCCAGGAGTCCAAGGCGTTCACATGCGACATCAGGCCGGGGCGGCGCCCGCGTGGAGCGCGTCTGCCGCAGTTCGTCGCGGAGGTCCGCGCACGGGCGCACGGGAAGACCGCGTGAGCGTGCCCGCGGCCTGGCCGGACACGTACGGCGACGACGCGAAGCCCCGGCTGGGCTTCTTCACCGACAGCTCAGTCTGCATCGGCTGCAAGGCGTGCGAGGTCGCCTGCAAGGAGTGGAACGCCGTACCGATGGACGGCCTCGAGTGGACGGGCGAGAGCTACGACAACACGGCACAGCTCGACGCCAACACGTGGCGCCACGTCACCTTCGTCGAGCAGCGCAAGCCGCTGCGGCTCGACGGCGAGGCGGCGGCGCTCGATGCCGAGCCCTTGCGCTGGTTGATGTCGAGCGACGTGTGCAAGCACTGCACGCATGCTGCCTGCCTCGACGTGTGCCCGACCGGAGCGCTCTTCCGCACGGAGTTCGGGACGGTGGTCGTGCAGCAGGACATCTGCAACGGCTGTGGCTACTGCGTGCCCGCCTGCCCGTTCGGCGTGCTCGACCGCCGGGAGCTGCCGGAGCTCGAACTGCTGGGGTCTGACCCCTCCGGGGTCAGACCCCCCGACGGGCGTGTGTGGAAGTGCACGCTCTGCTACGACCGGCTCAAGGGTGGCCACGAGCCCGCTTGCGCAAAGGCGTGTCCCACGGACTCGATCCAGTTCGGCGAGGTCGACGAGCTGCGCGAGCGTGCGCACGAGCGCGTCGAGAAGCTCGAGGCCCAGGGCTGGAACGGGCCGCGGCTGTACGGCGCCGATCCCGGTGATGGTGTCGGCGGGTTCGGCGCGTTCTTCCTGCTGCTCGACGAGCCGGAGGTGTACGGGCTGCCGCCCGACCCGGTCGTGACCACGAAAGACTTGCCGGAGATGTGGGCGACGACCGCGATCGCAGCTGCGGCGACGATCGTCGGCACCGCGCTCGCGTTCATCGGAGGACGCCGGTGAGCGCGTCGATCACGCACGTCGGCACGGAGATGCAGTCGTACTACGGGCGGCCGATTCTCAAGGAGCCGGTCTGGAAGCCCGAGGTCCCGACGTACCTCTTCACCGGGGGCATCGCGGGCGGCTGCTCGCTGCTACACGGATTCGCGCGGATCGCCGGTCACGACCGGCTCGCGAAGACCGCGCTCTACGTCGGTGCTGCCGCCGCCGTCGTCTCGCCGGCACTTCTGATCTCCGATCTCGGCCGGCCCGAACGCTTCCACCACATGCTGCGGGTGTTCAAGGTGACCTCACCGATGAGCGTCGGCTCCTGGGTTCTTCTGTTCTCCGGCGGCGCATCGAACACGGCTGCCGTGCTCGAGCTTGCCGGCAGGCTGCGGCCGCTCAAGTGGGCGGCAGAGGTCGTCTCGTCCGTGGCCGGCGCGCCGCTTGCGACGTACACCGGGACACTGCTCGCCGACACGGCGATTCCCGTTTGGCACGAGGCGCGCACAGACCTGCCATTCCTCTTCGGTGCAAGTGCAGCGGCGAGCGCGGGCGCGGCGACGACGATGTTCATGCCGGCGGGTGAGGCCGGGCCTGCGCGCAGGCTGGCCGTTGCCGGCGCCGCGGCGCAGCTCGGGCTGATGGA
>DATFTK010000041.1:0-4396 GCA_035262005.1 Gaiellaceae bacterium
CTTCGGCGTCGACCAGCACGTTGTGCGGCTTGATGTCGCGGTGCACGATCCCGTGGCGGTGCGCAAAGCGCAGCGCTGCGAGGATCTGCCGCGCATAGTCGATGGCGACGTTCACGGGCGCCGGCCCGCGCGCGACGATCAACTCCTTCAAGGAGCGGCCGTCGAGGTACTCCATCGCGATGTAGTACGTGCCCTCGGCCTCGCCGCGGTCGTAGATCGAGACGATGTTCGGGTGCGAGAGGCTCGCGGCGTTCTTCGCCTCGCGGCGGAAGCGCTCGACGAACTGGTCGTCGCCGGCGTGACGGTCGTTGAGGATCTTGATCGCGACGCGGCGGCCGAGCACCTCGTCCTCGGCGAGGTAGACGTTCGCCATCCCACCGGTGCCGAGCTTGCGCACGATTCGGTAGCGCCCGTCGAAGAGGGTGTTCAGGAGGGTGTCCGATACGGCCATTGGGGCTATCTCAGAGTAGGGTTCGCCCCTACCGGAGCGCTGCCTCCATCAGCTGCTTCGCGATCGGCGCCGCGACGGTCCCGCCGAAGCCGCCGGCCTGGTTCTCGACCACGACCGCCACGACGATCTTCGGAGCGTCCGCCGGTGCGAAAGAGACGAACCACGTCGTGTTGATGTTCGCGCGGCCGGTCTCCGCCGTTCCGGTCTTGCCGGCGACCTTGACGCCGGGGATCTGCGCCGCCGTGCCGGTGCCGCCTTCGACTGCGAGCTCCATCATCTGCGTGAGCTCGGCGGCGGTCTGGCTCTTGATCGGTGTGCCCAGGCGCGCGGGCCGGAAGTGCGTGACGGTGTGGCCGCCGGGCGACAGGATCCGCTCGATCACCTGCGGTTTCATCTGGACGCCGTGGTTGGCGATCGTCGCGCCGACCATCGCCATCTGCAGCGGCGTCACCTGCAGGCGCTCCTGCCCGAAGGCGAGCCGGCCCGGGTCGACCTGCGTCGCCGGGTCGGTCGGGACGAACAGCCTGCCGTGGGAGTACAGCCCGCTCGGCACACGCTCGTTCTCCGGCGTCTCCAGCGGGGGGGTCTTGTAGAAGCCGAAGCGCTCCGCGTATCTCAGCACGGTGCCGGCGCCGAGCGCTTTGCCGACGTTGCAGAAGACGGAGTTGATCGAGTGCTCGAAGCCCGTCGCGAGGTTGACGTGTCCGAACGTCTCCGGCGCCTCGGGATTGCCGGCGTTGCGCACCGGCTTCCCGTACTCGATGCAGTAGCCCGGGTCGTAGAAGGGCGAGTCCGGCGTGAAGCGGCCGGTGTCGAGCGCCGCGGCCGCGGTCACCATCTTGAACGTCGACCCCGGCTGGTACTTGCCGGCCGTCGCACGGTTCAGCAGCGTCGCACCGCAAGGCAAGTTCGTCTTGGTCGCGAGCTTGAAGTGGTTCTCGATCAGGTTCGGGTTGTAGGTCGGGTTCGTCACCATCGCGAGCACGCGCCCGGTCGACGGCTCGAGTGCGACCACCGCACCGCATTTGCCCTGGAGCGCTCGCCGAGCGATCGCCTGGAGGCCCGGCTTGATCGTCAGGACGATGTTGTTGCCGGTGACGGTCGACCCCTTGAGCTTGTCGAGCGTCGAGCGAAAGACCGTGTCGAGGTTCGCGTTCGAGCCGGTGAGAAAGTCGTTGTACGACTGCTCCAGTCCCGTCCGGTTGCGTGACTGCGTCGAGTAGCCGACGACATTCGAGAACAACGGCCCGGTCGGATAGCGGCGGAAGTAGAGCGTCTGCCCGCCGATGTTCTTGCGCACGTTCGTGGCGAGGATCGCCTGGCCGTCCGACGCGTAGATCTTCCCGCGCTTGATCGTGAACGACGCCACGAGCTTGATGTCGTTGTCCTGTCGAGCGGCCAGGCTCGCGTTCGCCCACGTCTGCCAGTAGGTCACGCCGACGATCAGCGCGGCGAGCAGCACGAGCGCAGCGACGCCGAGGTGGGAGATCTGCTTGTTCAGCGCAGCATCTCCCGGTTCGCACGGTTCGAGACGAGCAACAGTCCCGCCAGCAGGAGGAAGTTCGCGACGACGCTCGAGCCGCCGTAGGAGACGAGCGGCAGCGTGATCCCCGTCAGCGGGATCAGCCGCAGCACGCCACCGACGATGATGAACGTCTGCAGCGCGAAGCCGAACGTCAGGCCGGCGGCGAGCAGCTTCGAGAACCCGTCTTGCGCCAGCAGCGCCGTGCGCATGCCTCGCAGCACGAAGATCATGTAGACGAGCAACAGCCCCGCTGCGCCGATCAGCCCGATCTCCTGGCTGATCACCGAGAAGATGAAGTCGGTGCTCGCGCCCGGAATCAGGGGATGGCCGTCGAGCGTCGTGAAGGTTCCCTTGCCGAGGCCGGTGCCGGCGTAGCCACCGTGACCGATCGAGTAGAGGGACTTGACGAGCTGGAAGCTCTGGCAGTTCTGGCGAAGCGCCATCTCACCGTTCAGGGGGCAATAGACCTTGTGCGCGGTCCAGGGATGCAGCCAGATCGTCACGCGATCCTGGACGTGCGGAGTGACCTTCCAGACGCCGACGGCCCCGATCAGGAACAGGCCGAGCCCGGCCGCGACGTACGAGACGCGCGACGTCGCGACGTAGAGCATCGCGAGGAAGATTCCGAAGTAGAGGAGGCCGCCGCCGAGATCCCGAGTCTCGAGCAGGACGAGCATGGCGAGCGCCCAGATCACGAGCAGCGGGCCCCAGTCCTTCAACCGTCCCTGAGCGAGCACCTCGCGCTTCTCGCGCATGTAACCGGCGAGGAAGATGATCAGGGCGATCTTTGCGAGCTCGCCCGGCTGGAAGCGCAGCCCGCCGACGTGCACCCAGAGCCGCGCCCCGTTCACGGTGAGCCCGATCACCGGCAGGATCGGCAGGAGCAGGAGCCCGATCGCGGTCAGCCCGAAGATGTACTTGTACGACTCGAGCCGGCGGTAGTCGTAGCGGAGCAGGAACAGCGTCAGCGCGAACAGCGCGACGGCGACGACGATCCACGTCGCCTGCTTGAACGCGTCCGCCGGGTGTAGGCGGTAGATCTCCGTCAGCCCGATCGCCGTCAGCAGGCCGGCGATCGGCAGCAGGTATGGATCGGCGAACGGGACGGTGTACCGCGCCACGAGGTGGGCGGCGGCGTAGAGCAGGAAGAAGAAGCCGGCGTACGCGAGCGAGGCCGTCGAGACGACCTCCTTCCGAGCGATGTAGACGCTTGCGAACCCAACCGCCGTCAGCACGCCGACGGCGATCAGGAACACGAGCTCCCTGCTCCGAAGGCTCAGAGTCAACGCACGAACCCCACATAAAGGAGGACGGCGACGGCAACGACGAGGAGCAGGATCGCGAGCCACGCCAGCAGCCGGCGGCGGCGAGCGCGGCGGGGAGTCGCGTCGTCCTCTACAGGAGTCTCCCCGACGGGTGCGACGACCGGCACGGCGTCCGTCTCGTCGAGCGTGTCCTCGTCCTCCGCCGGAGGCAATGCCTGCTCGCGCGTGTCCCCGTCGCTCGCGAGCACGCCGTCGGCGATCTCGAACGCGACCACCGTGATGTTGTCCTGGCCACCGCCGCGGTTCGCGGCCTTCACGAGCCCGCGCAGCGCCGCGTCGATGTCGCCGCGGTTCCGCTCGACGACGTCGAGGATCGAGTTCTCCGAGACCATGTCGGTCAGCCCGTCGGAGCAGAGCAGGAAGAGATCACCGTCCTCGGCACGCACGCTGAAAGTGTCGACGTCGACGTCGGGGTCGGTGCCGAGCGCGCGCGTGATCACGGAGCGCTGCGGATGCGTCTCCGCTTCCTCGCGCGACAGCCTCCCCGTCTTGAGGAGCTCGTTGACCAGGGAGTGGTCCTCGGTCAGCTGTTCCATCTGCGCGTCGCGGATCAAGTAGGCGCGCGAGTCGCCGACGTGGCCGAACGAGACCTGATCGTCTTCGACGAGGGCGACGGTGATCGTCGTCCCCATGCCCGAGGTGTTCGGGTCGCTGCTCGAGCGGTCGTAGACACGGCGGTTCGCCTCCTGGATCAGATCGGCGATGCGCTGCTCGCCGCCGCCGTTGGCGCCCGCCTCCTTCAGCGCCGCCGTCGCCAGCTGCGAGGCGACTTCGCCCGCCTGGGCGCCGCCCATGCCGTCGGCAATGGCGAAGAGCGGCGGCTCGATGACGTACGCGTCCTCGTTGTGCCGGCGCGTGCGCCCCGGATCGGTGACGGCGCCGACGCGGCCGATCATCGGCTCCTCCCGGGACGGCGACCCTGGGGGAACCTCCCGGTTCCCCCAGACCCCCTCCACCGGTCCGCTTCGCGGACGGACGCTTCGCGTCTCACGACTCATACCTCAGATCGGTCTCGCCGACCCGGACGATGTCCCCCGGCGAGAGCCGCCGGGGGCGATCGAGCCGCGCGCCGTTCAGGTAGGTGCCGTTCGTCGA
>DATFTK010000042.1:0-3230 GCA_035262005.1 Gaiellaceae bacterium
GCGCTCCTCAGAACCGACGGCGAGCGACAAAGCGCGCCAAAGCCAACCTCCCGGCGACACGCAGGCTAAGGGTCAACCCGCCGTCGGCTCCGAGCCTAACCGGCACACCCACCACCGGTCACACCCCCACAATGACACCGACGCAGGCTACTGTCGGAGTAATGGGTGAAGAGAAGATCCGGCTCGGCGGGATGGCACTCGCTAACGGCGTGCTCGTCCACGGCCCGAGCGCCTGGGCCGTCGCGATCCGCACCGACGACGGCGAGCTGAAGGTCGTCGCGCGCCGCAAGCGCTTCAGTGGCGCGAAGGTCGAAAGCCCGCTGCTGCGGGGGCCGGTCCGGCTCGCGGATGCGCTGTCGATTGTCCCGCAGATCCGCCGCGCCCTTCCCGAGGCGCGGCTGCCGTTCCAGCGGAAGGGCGTCATGGCGACGATGCTCGCTAGCGCGGTCGCGGTCCGGCTCGTCCGCACCTCGAGGCTCGGGCCCGCCGCGCAGGAGCTGATGAGCGGCCTGCTCGCGGTGGCGCCTGCCGCGCTCGCCTTGCGCGGCGCCGATGTCGCCGCGTATCACGGCGCCGAGCACATCTCGATCGGGACCTATGAGCACGGCAAGCGCGCGGAGCGGGAGCACGAGCGTTGCGGCTCGCACCTGCTCGGCCCGCTGCTCGCGACCACCGCCATCGGCAACACGCTCGCCTCGCACGCACCGGAGCAGATGCGCACGGCCGCGCGCCTCGGCGCGCAATTCGCAGCGGTCGCAGCCTCGACCGAGATCTTCGGCTGGATGGTCCGGAACCCGGACAAGCCGCTGGCGCGCGCGCTCGCGAAGCCGGGTCACGAGCTGCAGCACCGCGTCGCGACGGCCGAGCCGACGCCGGAGCAGATCGAGGTCGCAGAAGCGGCGCTGGCCGCGTGCCTCGAGCTCGAACGCGGCTGACGATGTCCGTCCACGAGGGCACGCGCGAGCGCCTGTCGCCGGACGTCTTCGACCTTCCGGTCGACAAGATGCGGGCGGGCTACTACACCGACGCCTACTTCAACCACGCCCGCGCGGCGCTCTTGCAGGACGGCCGGCACCCGCGTGTGGTCATGCAGGTCTTCCAGAAGCAGCACTCGTATCTCGGCGGCATGGACGAGGCGATCGCGATCCTCAAGCTGTGCTCGCACGACTGGGACGCGCTGACGGTGCATGCGCTCTACGACGGCGACGAGCTTCGACCCTGGGAGACCGTCATGACGATCGAGGGCGACTACACCCTCTTCGCGCACCTCGAGACGCTGTACCTCGGGGTGCTCGCACGACGGACGCTGATCACCACGAACACCGTCGGCGTGCTGCGTGCCGCGAACAGCAAGCCGCTCATCTTCATGCCGGCCCGTCACGACCACCACCGCGTGCAGACCGGTGACGGCTACGCCGCGTACGTTGCGGGACGCATGCTCGGCGCGCCGATCGGCGTCACGACCGACGAGCAGGCGTCCTGGTGGGGCGGACGCGGCATCGGCACCGTCCCGCACTCGCTGATCGCCTCGTACGGCGGCAACACCGTGCTCGCGGCGACGAAGTTCGCCGACTGGGCCCCGGACGACATCAACATCACCGTGCTGATCGACTTCGAGAACAACTCGGTCGAGACGGCGCTCGAGGTTGCCCGCGCGCTCGGCCCACGGCTCTGGGGCGTCCGGCTCGATACCTCCGAAGCGCTCGTCGACCGCTCGCTCTGGGATGAGATGGGCGACTTCAAGCCGACCGGCGTGAACGAGCGGCTCGTCCGCAAGGTGCGCGACGCGCTCGACGCCGACGGCTTCGAGCAGGTGAAGATCGTCGCGTCGGGCGGCTTCACGATCGAGAAGATCCGCGGCTTCGAGGAGAACGGCGTTCCGGTCGACGCGTACGGCGTGGGCTCGTCGCTGATGCGCGGCTCGAACGACTTCACCGCGGACATCGTGCTGACCGACGGCCGTCCCTCGGCGAAGGTCGGCCGCCGCTACAAGCCGAACCGGCGTCTGGAGCTCGTCACGTGATCCTCTGGGATGTCGACACCCAGGTCGACTTCATGCATCCGGACGGGAAGCTCTACGTCCCCGAAGCGGAGGAGGCCGCGCCGGCGATGAAGCGGCTCGTGGAGGCCGCGCGCGAGGCCGGGATCGTCCACGTGGCGTCCGCCGACGACCACGAGTTGACCGATCCGGAGATCTCGGAGCAGCCCGACTTCAGCACGACCTTTCCGCCCCACTGTCTGCGCGGGACGCGCGGGGCGCTCAAGATCTCCGAGACCGAGCAGCAGGCTCCGGTTCCGATCACGCTCGAGCCGCTCCCCGACCATTACCTGAAGGGCCGGGAGTTCCTCATCCTGAAGAAGAGCTTCGATCCCTTCACGAACCCGAACACGGAGCGTCTGCTCGAGCATCTCGATCCGGACGAGATCGTGGTGTTCGGCGTCGCCACCGACATCTGCGACGACGCAGCCGTGCGGGGCTTCCTCGCTCGCGGCCGGAAAGTCCGTTTCGTGGCGGACGCAGCCCGAGGCATCAACGACAGCGACGTGATCGCCTGTACGACCGCGTGGATGACTCAGGGCGTTCGGTTCACCACGGTCGACGAGGTGATCTCCAGCCTCTAGTTGACGCCCCGGCATTCCTGAAGAAGATGAGTCTGGGTGCTGGGAGTGGATCTCCACCACATCTTCGTCGCCATGCGCGACTTCGTGGTCAACTGGTGGCCGCTCCTGGGGCTGACGTTCTACGGCCTCCTGATCTACATCTTCTGGCGAATGCTCCAGTTGATGCCGAAGGTGAAGCCGGCGGAGGTGGACACGAGATCTCGGACCGCCGTGACGTGGGCCGACGTCGCCGGCGTCGACGAGGTGCGCGCGGAGCTGCAGGAGGTCGTCGACTTCCTGCGCAACCCGCAACAGTTCGAACGGCTCGGTGCGCGTGTCCCGAAGGGGATCCTGCTGCACGGCCCGCCCGGCACCGGCAAGACGCTTCTCGCCAAGGCGGCGGCGACCGAGTCGGGCGCGACGTTCTTCGCCGCGAGCGCGTCGTCGTTCATCGAGATGTTCGCCGGGCTCGGCGCTGCGCGGATCCGCCGGCTGTTCAAGGACGCGCGCAAGAAGGCGCCAGCGATCGTCTTCATCGACGAGCTCGATGCCGTCGGGACCGCACGGAGTGGCCACAGCCTCAACCGCGAGCAGGACCAGACGCTGAATCAGCTGCTCGTCGAGCTCGA
>DATFTK010000043.1:0-9108 GCA_035262005.1 Gaiellaceae bacterium
TCGGAGTCCTCGCCGCAGATGAGCGCGTCGCCGGTGTCGCCCGCGACGACGTTCGCCGCGGCGAACGACTGGAAGCCGGACGCCACCGGCCCGTTGACGATGCGGGCGACCTCCTCCGCGAGCGAGCCCTGGTGGCGGCCGGGGAGCACGCCGCCGTCGGTGAAGCGCAGGTCGCTCGCAACGCAGAGCACCGGCGTCTTGCCGATGGCGTCGGCCAGCTCGGTCGCAGTCTCGAGCGTCGCGTTCGACTTCACGGCGAGGACGACGAGGTCGACGTCGCGTACTGCGTCCGCGTTCTTGGCGCCTTTGACGCCGAGCTCCTCCGCGGCAGCCTGCGCGCGCTCGGGATCGCGAGAGCCGACGACGATGTCGTCGCGGCCGAGCTCTCCGAGGCGTTTCGCGAGCGCCCGGCCGAACGCGCCCGTCCCGCCGACGATCGCGACCTTCACGTCAGCGCAACCGCGTTCAGCGCGGCCTCCGCGAGTGTGCGACGCGACGCGGCGTCACGCATCAGCGTCTTCGTGACGATCGTTCGAACGCCGACGTCGGTATCGGCGTCGGCCTCGTCGATGACGAGCGCGTCGATCAGCCCCGTGTAGCACTGAGCGACGTGCGCGGGCGTCGTTCCACCTTCGAGCCGCGCGAGCATGTCGGCCGCCGGCCCTTTCACCGCCTTGCCGCGGATCAGCGGGCTGACGGCCACGCAGGGCACGCGGCGCCGTTCGAGCGCCGAGCGGATCCGCTCGACCGCGAGAATCGGGCCGATCGAGACATACGGATTGCTCGGCGCGATCAGGATCAGATCGGTCTCGTGCAGCGCGTCGAGCACTCCAGGTGCGGGACGTGCGTCACTCGCGCCGACGAACCGCACACGATCGACCGGGTCGCGGTGGCCACGTGCGACGAACCAGTGCTGGAAGTCGAAGCTCCCGTTCGGCGTGTCTAGGAACGTGCGCAGCGTGTCGTCCGTCGCAGGAAGGATCGAAGGCTCGAGGCCGAGCGCAGCCGTCAGCCGCGCCGTCACGCTTGAAAGCGGCTCGCCCGCCTGCAGGGCCTGGGTCCGCACCAGCTGCAGGCCGAGATCACGGTCGCCGAGCCGGAACCACGCGTCGCCGCCGAGCGAGTCGACCGTCGCAAGCGCGTTCCAGGTCTCGCCGGCTCTCCCCCAGCCACGCTCCTCGTCCGAGAGCCCGGCGAGCGTATAAACCACGCTGTCGAGGTCCGGCGACACGGCGAGCCCGAGCACCTCGAGGTCGTCGCCGACGTTGACGATCGCTGTCACGCCGGCTGGATCGACCGCGTCGACGAGGCCGCGCAGGAAACGCGCGCCGCCGACCCCGCCGCTGAGGACCGCGACCTTCATCCCAGGTAGGAGCGCGTGTGCCTCCCGACGCGCGGCCGCACGCGGTCGAGGTCTTCCCACGTGTCGACGTCGTCGCGCAGACCCGGCAGGTCGAGCCGCTTCGCGCCGAGGCGGGACTCGAACCGGGCCGCGCTCCCGTTGCCGTAGAGCGGCTCGAAGTCGCGTGCGTCCCGCAGTGCCAGCGCGTTCGTCGTGCCGTCGTCGGCGGCGACGAGTGCCGGCGCTGCGGCGGTCAGCTCCGCGAGCTCCGAGGCAGTGACGCACGGCAGGTCGCTGTTCACGATCGTCACCGGCCCCTCGAGCCCTGCGAGCGCGGCAGCGAGCGCCGCGCCCTGCCCGCCGGGCGTGTCGACGACAAGCGCGTGTCCGGCGGCGTCCTGCACGTCCGCGAGCATCGCCCGCGCGAGCCGCCCGTCGCCCAGCCGCGACTTGCCGTTGACGCGGTACGGGATCACGACCGTCGCCATGCGGCAAGACTAACGGCGTGACGAACGCGTACATCGCGGAGCAGCTCGAGGCGCTCGCCAGCCTGCTCGACCTGTCCGGCGCCGGCTACTACACGTCTCGGGCGTACCGCCGTGCGGCGGAGACGATCCGCGAGACGAAGGCACCGGTCGCCGAGCTCGTCGCGAACGGGCGCGTCCAGGACTTGCGTGGAATCGGATCGGGGATCGCGGCGCGTCTGCGCGAGCTCGTCGAGACGGGCAGGATCGCCGAGCTCGAGGAGCTCGAGCGAGAGGTGCAGCCGGAGTTGATCGGGCTCGGCCGCTTTCTCGGCGTCGGGCCGAAGCGGATGGTGGAGATCGGTCGCGCGCTCGGCATCTCGACTGCCGACGAGTTTCGCGAGGCAGCGCGCAGTGGACGACTGACCTCGGTCCCGGGGATAGGGCCACAGACCGAGCGGCGCCTGCTCGAACGGCTCGACCGGGCGGAGCAGCCGGAGCGGCCGGAACGGAAGGGCTTGACGCTCAACCGTGCCCGTGCGCTGCTCGAGGAGCTCGCCGACGAGCTCGGCGGCGAGGTCGCCGGCGATCCGCGCCGCTGGGCCGATACGTCGTTCGACCTCGCCGTTGTCTGCGGCGCCGACGATGCCGAGCGCGTTCTCGAGAAGTTTGCGGGGCTTCCGGCAATCGTCTCACTGCTCGAGCGCGGGCCGCGCCGCGCACTCGGCGTCACGGTCGAGGGCGTTCCGGTCGAAGTCGTCGTCGCCGCGCCCGCGCGCTTCGGAACCGAGCTGCTGCGCGCGACCGGCACGGCGGCGTACGTGGAGGCGCTCGCGCCGCTGCCGGACGGTCCGGACGAAGCCGACGTCTACGAGCAGCTCGGCGCGCCGTGGTGCCCGCCGGAGCTCCGGGAGCAGCCGTTCAGGGGCGAGCCTCCAGATTTGCTGGAGCGCACCGACATCCGCGGCGACCTACACGTGCACACGACGTGGTCCGACGGCAAAGCGTCGGTGCTCGAGATGGCGCTCGCTGCGCGCGACCTCGGCTACGAGTACGTCGCAATCTGCGACCACACGCCGAACGTGCGTGTCGTCCCAGGGCTGGACGCCGACGACCTCCGCCGGCAGGCGCAGGAGATCGCCGCGGTCAACGAGGAGGTTGCGCCGTTCCGCGTGCTCCGAGGCACGGAGGTCGACATCCGCAGCAACGGCGAGCTCGACCTCCCTGACGACGTGCTGGCGGAGCTCGACTGGGTCCAGCTCAGCCTGCACGCGGGGCAGCGCGAGCCGCGGGAGCAGCTGACGCGCAAGGTGACCGAAGCGATGCGCCACCCGGCCGTGCGCGCGCTCAGCCACCCGAAGGGGCGGATCATCAACCACCGGCCGCCGAACGCCCTCGACCTCGAGCGCACGTTCGAAGTCGCCCTCGAAACCGGCGTCGCGATCGAAACAAACGGCTTGCCGGCCCGGCTCGACCTTTCCGGGCCCGAGATCCGGCTCGCGCTCGAGGCGGGCGTTCCGATCGTCGTCTCGACCGACGCACACTCCGTGCGAGGGCTCGGGAACATGCGCCTCGCCGTCCACACCGCACGCCGCGGCTGGGCGACCGCCGCGAACGTGGTCAACACCCGCCCGCTCGCAGAGATCCTCAGCGAGGACAGAAGTCGGAGCCGCGCCACAGGCGCACGGTCCCGCCGTACAACTTGACCGCGCCGCGGACGTCGTCGTCGCGAAGGAGACGACACACCCACATCCCGTGGGGCGGCGGCGGGCAGAGCTCCGGGTGGTCGACGTCGAGCGTTGGGTTCATCGTCGCGCAGAGGTGCGTCTCGTGGCCGAGGCCGAGCACGTGGCCGAGTTCGTGCGCGACCACCAACGTCATCGTGTAGCGGTCGAGCCCGTTGCGGATTCCGACCTTGGCGCTGGAGATCCGTCCGTTGCGGATGAGCGGGCGTGCGTCGCCGGCGGGCGTGAACCACTGCACGCCGAGCAGCACCTTTGCGTTCCGGCGAGAGCTCTTCAGGAAGCGAACGTGAGCGCCGCTCGAGTTCCAGGCGTACGCGGCGGTGTCGACGGACCAGTTGTATGCCGGCACCTCGTTGAAGTAGGTGATCGTCGTGGTGTGCCAGCGGCCACCGAGGAACGTGTAGGCGCCGGCGCTCGGCACGAGGGCGAGCGCGAGGGAGATGGCCGCAAGAGTCGCTCGCATCACGAGCGATTTCGGCATGGGACACTCGCGCCTTGAAGGTTCTCGCGACGCGGCGCTATCCAGGCCCGGCCTTCGACGAGCTGCGCGACGTCGAGGTAGGCCCCCTCGAACCACGGGACGACGTCGAGGCGCTGATCGTCGCCAACGAGCCGGTCGACCCGGCCGCGTTCCCGTCCGTGCGGCTCGTTGCAAACTTCGGCGTCGGCTACGACCGAATCGGCATCGAGCTGCTGCGAGAGCGTGACGTCGCTGTGACGAACACGCCCGGGGTCCTCGACGCGGCAACCGCAGATCTCACCTGGGGGCTGATCCTGGCGGCACGGCGCCGGGTCGTGGAGGGCGACCGGCGTGTGCGCGCCGGCGAGTGGAAGGGGTCGTGGGCCGACGGGTTCCTCGCCGAGGAGCTGACCGGATCGACGCTCGGCATCGTCGGTCCCGGGCGAATCGGCAGCGCGGTCGCGCGGCGGGCGGAGGGCTTCGACCTGCGAGTGCTGTCCGCCCGCTCCCGCGACGGCGGCGATGCGCTCGACGAGCTGCTCGCGGCGTCGGACATCGTCACGATCCACGCGCCGCTCACCCCGGAGACGCAGGGGCTGATCGATGCTCGACGTCTGGCGCTCCTGCACGACGGCGCGGTGCTCGTCAACACGGCACGCGGGGAGATCGTCGAGGAGGATGCGCTGGTCGTTGAGCTCGTCTCCGGCCGAATCCGTGCGGGACTCGACGTCTTCGCACACGAGCCGCAGGTCCCGAAACCGTTGCTGTCGCTCTCGAACGTCGTCCTCACGCCGCATCTCGGCAGCGCGACGCGCCAGACGCGGGAGGCGATGACGCGGCTCGCCGTCGACAACGTGCTCGCGTTCGAGCGCGGTGAGGGGTTGCTTACGCGGGTGGCGTAGACAACGCCGTCGAGCCCGGGCCGCTCGAACTCCACTCGGCGAGCTCGTACCAATGCGTCGCCCGCAATGCCTCCGCAACCCTCGGATCGGTGTGCTTCGCGTAGAAGACGTGGCGGTCGAGGTCGCAGCAGATCGCGACGGCGCTGAGCGGCACCTCGGGGACCTGCATCAGCGCCTCGGCCGGGAGTCGCGCCTCCGCGACGGTGTAGTGCTTGAACTGGAGTTCCGGGGCGTACTCCATCAGCTCCGGCCAATCGGGACAGGTGCGCGAGCTCACGTGCCAACCCTTTCTGCCTGCGCCGTGATTTCCTCCCCGCTCCAGCGCCCTTCGAGCCGGACGACGCCGCGGGACTCGCCGCCGGGATAGACGATGAACTCGAGCGCGTCGTCGAGCCAGTGGAAGACGCGCTCCCCCTCCTCGTCGGTGAGACCGAGCCGGACGCGGAACCGGCCGTCGGCAAGTGGGAGCTCGTCGACGTCGAACCGGACGATGCCCGGGTCCTCGACGACGTGGCCCGATCCCGCCACGAGCAGTCCCGACACGTCGCGGAGCTCGAGCGAGACCCGGAGCGGCGGGACCGGTGCCTCCGCGCTGACGCGCAACCGCAATGTCAGCGGCTCGCCGGAGAGGAACTGCGCGCGCGGCTCGCCTTCGGGCCCGAGGAGCTCGACGTCCTCGAGGCGCGCCTCGCCGCTGCCCCATTCCTTCAGGCCGGCGCCGCGCTCGGCCGGATCGCGGTCGCCGGCGAGCAGCTGCCTGTATCGCACGATCGCGTCATGCGTCGGTCCGTCGTACGCGACCTCACCGTCGCGGAGCAGGACGGCGCGATCGCACAGCCGCTCCACCGCCGATGCGTCGTGCGAAACGAACACGATCGTGCCGCCCCGCTGCTTGAACTCGAAGATCTTGCCAAAGCACTTCCGCTGGAACTGCTCGTCGCCGACGGCGAACACCTCGTCGAGCAGCAGCACGTCGGCGTCGATGTGCGACGCGATCGCGAAGCCGAGCCGCATGTACATGCCCGACGAGTAGGTGCGCACAGGCCGGTCGATCGCCTGCTCGAGCCCTGCGAATGCGACGATCTCGTCGAGCTGCTCGCGGAGGTACGCACGCTTGAGCCCGTAGATCGAGCCGTTGAGGAAGACGTTCTCGCGTCCGGTCAGGTCGGGATGGAAGCCGGAGCCGAGCTCGAGCAGCGAGGCGACGCGCCCGGCGACCTCTACGCGACCGGACGTGGGCTTGATGATCCCGGAGATCAGGCGCAGCAACGTCGTCTTTCCGGAGCCGTTGCGCCCGACGAGCCCGACCGCGCCGCCGGGCTCGATCTCGAACGAGACCTCCTTCAGCGCGACGACGTCGCTCGGCCGGGAGCGGTTGCGCGCGACGATCGCGTCCTTGAGCCGTCGCGCCTCGCGTGGGTAGACCTTGAAGACGCGCGACGCATGCTCGACGACGATCTGACCTGGCTGCGTCACGCCTTCGAGGGTACCGCGAGCGTCTTACGAACCAGCCAAGCCAGAGTCTCGACGAACTGCGGATCGGCGTTCGGCATCTCGATCCGCGCGAACTCGAGCCCGAGCTCGTTCGCCTTCTCGGCCGCCTCGTGGTCCAGGTCCCAGCGGATCTCCAGATGGTCGGCGACGAATCCGACCGGACACACGAGCACTTTTTCGACGCCCTGCGACCTCAGCTCCTCGAGGTGGTCGAGGATGTCGGGACCGAGCCACGGCTCGCCGGTCGGCGACTCGCTCTGAAACGAGAACGACCACTGGCGGCCGAGGCCGGCTCGCTCGGCAACCAGCCGCGACGTCTCCAGCAACTGCTCCGTATAGACCGGCGCCGCGCGCGCCGGGAGCGAATGCGCGGTGAAGACGACGTGTGCGTCGGTCCCGCGCACGCGGTCGGCGAGCACGTCGACGAAGCCGGGCTCGTCATGCCAGCTGTCGACGAAGACGAGCTCGGCACGCGCCGCGAGCGCCGACTCGAGTTGCTCCCGGTAGCCGGCGATCGAGAGCTCGGAGTAGTGCGGCGCGAGGACGAGCCCGACGACCGTCTCCGCACCCGCCGCGAGCGCGCGTTCCCCGGCGTCGGCGATGTGCGGTGTCCAGTGCTTCATCCCGGTGAACACCGGGACGTCGCCGAGTTCGCGCGCGAGCGCCGCGCGGGTCTGCTCCGTGATCGCATTGAGCGGCGACTCCTCCTCGATCCCGAGGCCCCGGTAGCGCTCGACGAGATCGTCGAGGTGCTCCGGCTTGATCGGACGGCCGCCGCGAATGTCGGCGTAGTACGCGGGCACGTCGTCGAGCCGCTCGGGCGACCCGTATGCCATCAGCACGACCGCAGCCCTCACACGCGCGCACCGACCGTCGCCTCGTGCACGTACTCGGTCAGGCGTCGGAGAACGGCCGGGTCTGCATGAGGTGGCACTCCGTGCCCAAGGTTGAATACATGACCCGGCCGCCCTCCGGCACGCTCGAGAATATCGCGCGTCTCGGACTCGATTCGCTCCCACGGCGCGAGCAGGACCGCGGGGTCCAGGTTTCCTTGCACGCCGTGCTCGTCGCCGACTTCGGCCCAGCCGCGGTCGAGCGGGATCCGCCAGTCGAGCCCGATCACGTCCCCGCCCGCGTCCGCGAGCTCCGCGAGCAATCCCGCAGTTCCCGTTCCGAAGTGGATCGTCGGAACGTCGACCGCCGCAAGGATGCGCGCCGAATACGGGGCGACGAACTCCTCGTAGTCGGACGGCGACAGCGCCCCGACCCACGAGTCGAAGAGCTGGATGACGTCTGCGCCTGCGCGCACTTTCGCCGCGACATACCGGGCCGACGTGTCCGCGAGCTTCTCCATCAGCTCATGCCACGTCGACGGCTCGCGGTACATCAGCGTCTTGACCGTCGCGAACTCGCGGCTCGGCTTGCCTTCGACGAGGTAGCCGGCGACGGTGAAGGGGCCGCCGCAGAATCCGATCACCGCCTGGTCGTCGCGCAGCCCTTCGCGGACGAGACGCACCGCCTCGAGAATCGTCGGCACGGATTCCTCCGGCTCGGGCACGATCAGCCGGTCGACGTCGGCGCGCGTGCGAATCGGCTGCTCGATCACGGGCCCGACGTTCTC
This sequence comes from Gaiellaceae bacterium, assembly GCA_035262005.1. Taxonomy (GTDB): domain Bacteria; phylum Actinomycetota; class Thermoleophilia; order Gaiellales; family Gaiellaceae; genus 3-1-20CM-4-69-9. The sequence continues at coordinate 8,029 of DATFTK010000043.1, forward strand.
GACGAGCTCCACGCCAACGCCCATGCCGAGGATCGGGAACATGATGTCGGTGAACATCACGGCGGCGTCGACATCGTGACGACGCACCGGCTGCAGGGTCACCTCGGCGCACAGCTCAGGCCGCGCGACGATGTCGAATAGGCCGTACTGCCTTCGCAGCTCGCGGTATTCGGGCAGCGAGCGCCCTGCCTGGCGCATGAACCAGACCGGCGTGTGCTCGACCGGCTCGCGCCGGCAAGCTCTCACGAGGAGCGGATCCACAGGCCGTAGGGTAGTTGCGTGTCTGAGGAGCACCACGTTCCTGCCGGACCGCTCGCGGTCCGCTGGCACGTGTACGAGCTCGGCCCAGTGCAGGCGGGCGCGCTTGCGCGCGCACGCGTCGAGCTCGAGAACGCAGGTGCGGCGGCATGGCGCGACCTGAACGTCTCGTACCACTGGCTCGACGACCGCGGCAACCCGATCGTCTGGGACGGCATCCGGCACGCGGTGAGCGCCGAACCGCGCGAACGCATCGTGCGCGAGCTGCAGGTGCGCGGCCCGATCCCGCCCGGCCACTACAGGCTCGCGTTCGACCTGGTCGAGGAGGGGCGGTTCTGGCTCGCGGAGCTCGGCAACTTCAGCCCGGAACTCGACGTGGACGTCGCGCCACGCGACGCGTCAGGCGCGCGTCTCTTCGGCGCGGACGGCGATGCGGAGCGGATCACCGCCGCGCACCGCGAGGGCTACGCCGCCGTCGGCGGGTCGATCGACATCCGGCGGCGTCCGCGTGAGCTCGAACCGTACGAGCCCGGCGGCGGCCGCAATCCCGCGTTCGCGCACGCGCTCGTGTGCCCGTCGCTGCTGCCGCCGCTCGAGCCGAACGACGAGGTCGCGGGCCTCCCGGCGTGGCGGCCCGAGGGCGACGAGCCGTGGCTCTACGACGCCCGGATCACACTTCGACCGCGACTTCGCTCGTCGAAGTCGCCATAAAGGTCGAGCGGGCTTTGCCCGTCCGACCGTCTTACGTCCCACCCGGGTGAGCTGCAGCGCGAGGGACGATCACACTTCGACCGCAATCTGGTCGTCCACGCCAGTGAAGAC
>DATFTK010000044.1:0-8814 GCA_035262005.1 Gaiellaceae bacterium
CACCGGCTGCCTGGAGCCTTTCGACCAGATGCGATCCGAGGAATCCGCCGCCGCCGGTGACGAGGGTTCTCACGCCTTCTCTCGCTGAAAGTGCGCAGCACTTTCGGCGACCTTCCAGTCGACGCGACCGATCCAGCGCTCGCGGTTCTCGGCGTACCAGCGGATCGTGTGCAGGACGCCCTCGTCCCAGCTCGTCCTCGGCTCCCAGCCGGTCTCGCGGTTCAGCTTCTCGTAGCCGACGCGCAGCGCTATCACCTCGCTCGCACCGGGGCGGTAGCGCTCGGCGGTGGAGAGGACGTCGCGCTGATCCCAGTACCCCTGCTCGCGGCCGATCCTCAGGATCATGTCGGCCCAGTCCCGCATCGAGACGTTCTCGCCCTGGCCATAGACGTAGAGGTCGCCGGGAATACCGCGCGCGGCGACCATCAGGTGTCCGCGCACGCCGTCGGTGCAGAAGCAGAAGTCGCGCATCGGATCGAGCTGACCGAGCTCGACGGTCTCCCGGGTGAGTGCCTGCGTGATGATCGTCCCGGTCACGTACCGCGGGTTCTGCCGCGGGCCGTAGTTGTTGAACATGCGGGTCACGACGCCCGGCAGGCCGAAGGCGTCGTGGTAGTTCATCGTCAGGAAGTCAGCCGCAACCTTCGACGTCGCGTACACCGACTTCGGGTTGATCGGCGAGCGTTCGTGCAGGATCAGACCGCCTTCGTCGTCGAAGTCGTGCTGGTGCGCGACCGCTTCGCGCACGTTCCCGTACTCCTCCGAGGTGCCTGCGGTGTCGAACTTCTCCAGCTCGAGCCCGTTGTCGACGATCGACTGCAGCAGGTTGAGCGTGCCGACCGTGTTCGCCATCACCGTTTCGTAGGGGCGGTGCCACGACTCGCCGACGTGCGCCTGCGCGCCGAGATGGAAGACATACGGCTTGTCGGGCGCGTCGAGCAGGTCCTTGACGAGGTAGTCGACCGACGTCTTGTCCGTCAGGTCGGCGAAGTGGACGCGCACGTGCTCGCGCAGCAAGCCGATGTTGTTCAGCGCACCGCTCGACGTGGCGCGCACGAATGCCTGCACGTTTGCGTCGAGGTGGACGAGCGCCTCCGTCAGATGCGAGCCCATGAAGCCGTCGGCGCCGGTGACGAGACACGTTCGGCCGGCGAAGAACTCCCCGAACTCGCGCCGCAGATCTGCGAGCGCGTCGTCCGTCCAGGTGGAGTCGTGTCGGTCTGATTTCATGCAGCGGTGCCCGCCGACGAGCACGCCAAGGGTAGCCCGGAACGCGGCCGGAGCGCTGTTCGAAGCGGCGTTCTGACGGGCCTTTCGTACGTGGCGCTGAGTGGCGCCGCGGCCCTCGCCGGTGCCTTCCTCGCGCACAAGTTCGGCCGCAACCTGCGCACGGACGGCTTCATGGCTGCATACGGCGTCTACCTCGTCCTCGTACTGGGCGCGCAGGCGTTCCGCATGGTCGTCGTCCCCGATCTCACCCGCGCCGAGGAGGAGGGCCGGTTGGGGCCGGAGTTCCGGGCGTACTGCATCGCATTCCTCGTCGTCGCGATTCCCGCAACGTTGATCACCGTCGCTTTCGCCGGCTTCTTCGGGGAGCTCGTGACGGGCCGGTTGCCGCATCTCTCGGCCGAGGTGGCGGCGGACGCGCTCCCGTGGCTGATCCCGGCCGCGTTCTTGCAGCTGCTGGCCGCGCTCGCCGCGAGCGCGCTCGCTGCGCGTGACAGTTACGGTCCACCGGCGCTCGGGTTCGCGCTCGGCGGGATCGCCGGCCTCGTCTTCTTCATCGTCGCGGCGGACGCGCACGGGATCGAGTCGCTCGCGTGGGGACTGACGCTGAACGGCGCTGTCGCACTCGCGGTTCCAGCCGTGGTGTTCTTCCTGCGCGGCAGTCGCATGCGCCGTCACCTCGATGTGCCGCTCCGGCTGAAGTATCGGCTCTGGCAGCTGCTGCACGGCTCGGCGGTTCCGCTCGCCCTGCAGGCCCTCTACCTGATCGCGCTGCGTTTCGCGGCCGGCACCGGTGAGGGAAACGTGACGTCACTCTCGTACGCGTACCTTCTGGCGGGGATGTTCACGAGCGCGACGGCGTTCTCGCTTTCCCTCATCTCCGCCGCGCCTCTGACGAGGCGCGGCGTCGACGCGGAGAGCGCCGCTGCACATGTCGTGAATTCCGCGTGGGTCTCGCTCGCGCTCGTCGGCGCGGCCGCCGGCCTCGTTGCGCTGGTGGGAGGCCGTGTCGTGACGGCGCTGCTCGGCTCGGCATACTCGGGCACCGTCGGCGACGAACTCGGACGCCTCGTCGTCTACCTCTCGCCGTGGATGGTCGCCAGCGCCGCGTTCTCGATCACGTACCCGCTGATCTTCGTCATGCACCGGACGCGCCTGCTGTTGCCGATCGCGGTCGGCGCGCTGCTCGTCGACATCCCGATCTCGATCGTCGGGCGCACGCTGTGGGGACTGACCGGCGTGACCGTCGCGCTCGGCCTCTCGACGACACTGCTCGTGCTCGCGCTGATGGCGTCGCTGTCGGTGCGGATGCTGACCCTGACGGCGTTGGGGCTCGCACGGCTGTCGCTGCTGGTCGGCGCCGCGACGGCGCTGGCGTTCGGCGGCGCGTCCCTCGTGCTCAGCGCCGTCCCGGCGGCGGCCGCCGGGCTGGCCCTGTACGCGCTCCTCCTGCTCGCGATGCGGGAGCTCGGCCTCTCGCAGGCCTGGCAGTACGTGCGCGCGCTTCACTGACGGACGCGCCCCCTACAATCCTCTGAATGTCCGGCCCGGAAGCGAAAAACCCACCGCCTGCAGGCATTTCAGCACCGGACGATCTCGATGTAGCCGACCTCTTCGAGCAACTCCGCGAGGAGCTGGGCCGCGGCGCCGGCGGCGGCGGCACCGAGTCCGAGTTCGCAGCGACGCGCGCACTCGCCGAGCGGTTCTGGCCCGTCACCGCCGAGCGCGAGGTCGGCGGCGGACCGAAGGGGCTCGTCAAGCGGTTCCTGCGGAAGCTGATGCGCTGGTACGTCGAGCCGCTCGCGGCCGACCAGCGTGTCTACAACAGCTCGCTGCTGAAGCTCGTCGATGCGCTCTCGGAGCGCGCCGACGCGGCGGCTGCGTCGAACGCGCGGGCCCAGCAGCTGCTGCGCGAGCTCGAGGAGCGTCTGACCCGGGTCGAGCGTCGCGGCAGCGCGGGCAGCGCTGTCGCAGCCGTGCCGCCCGTCACGGTCGCGGCCCAGCCGGCCGCCGCGGCGCTGCCCGACTACTTCGCCTTCGAGAGCCGCATGCGCGGCAGCGTCGACACGATCCGCGAGCGGCAGCGCCGCTACGTCGACGACCTGCGGGGTGCCGCGCCGGTTCTCGACATCGGCTGCGGCCGCGGTGAGCTCCTGCAGCTCCTGCGCGAGGCCGGCCTCGAGGCGCGCGGGATCGACGCCGACGCCGACATGGTCGCCTACGCGCGGGGAGAGGGGCTCGACGTCGAGCAGGCCGACCTCGTCGAGTATCTGGAGCGACAGGACGACGGTTCCCTCGGGGGCATCTTCATGGGTCAGGTCGTCGAGCACCTGCCGCCGGCCGTGCTCGTGCGCGCGCTCGAGCTCGCGGCGGCGAAGCTGCGCGGCGGCGGTTTGCTCGTTGCGGAGACGATCAACCCGCTTTCGCCGCTGGCGCTCCGCCACTACTTCGCCGACCTGACACACGCACAGCCGCTCGTGCCCGAAACGCTCGAGCTCCTCGCGCGGCAGTCCGGGTTCGCCGAGACCGAGATCCGCTACCTCAACGAGCCAGCCGAACGCCTCGCCGAGCCCGACGACCCGGTCATCGCCGCGAACGTCCGTCGCCTCAACGAGCTCCTGTTCGCGCCGCTCGATTATGCGCTCGTTGCCCGCACGGCGGCCGATGCCTGATCACAAAACGTTTTCAATCGCGTCACAGACACGTGACGTCTTTCGACTTAACGTGTCGGTGGGCGGGCGCGGTGGGCCCCGGCAACCCGCGCGTGTACCTCTAAAGGACGGGCAATGAGAATCGCGGTGTGTGCGCCGCAGGTGCCGTTCGCGCGCGGCGGTGCTGAGATCTTCGCGGACGACCTCGTGGGTGAGCTGCGCGAGCGGGGGCACGAGAGCGACCTCGTGACCGTGCCGTACAAGTGGTACCCGGGCGAGCGGGTGCTCTCGCAGGCCTTCCTCTGGCGTCTCCTCGACCTGACCGAATCGGACGGACGCGCGATCGAGCTCGTGATCGCGACGAAGTTCCCGTCCTATGCGGTCCGTCACCAGAACAAGGTCGTCTGGCTGCTGCATCAGTTCCGGCAGGCCTACGAGCTCGACCGCACCGAGCTGGGGCAGTTCGGCGAGAGCGCCGAGGACCGGGCGACACGACGCGCCGTCCAGCGGCTCGACAAAGTGGCGCTTGCCGAGGCGCGCAAGCTCTTCGCGACGTCCCGCAACGTCGCCGAGCGCGTCAAGCGCTCGACAGGGCTGGATGCCGAGGTCATGCCCCACCCGCCGCAAGAACTGCCCTACCGCACCGAGAGCTACGACGATTTCGTCCTCTCCGTCGGCCGCCTCGACCGCGCGAAACGACATGACCTGCTGCTCGAGGCGCTCGCCGCCGACTCGTCGCTGCGTTGCGTGATCGTCGGAGACGGCCCGGACCGCGAGCGGCTGGAGTCCGTCGCGCAGCGGCACGCCCTCGACGGCCGCGCGCGCTTCGCCGGCCGTGTCGACGAGCAGGAGCTCGCCGATCTGTACGCGCGCTGCCTCGCCGTGTACTACGCGCCGGTCGACGAGGACTTCGGGATGGTCCCGTACGAGGCGTTCCTCGCCGAGAAGCCGGTGGTGACGACGACCGATGCCGGCGGCCCGCTCGAGGTCGTCGCCGATCGCCGCACCGGCCTCGTGTGCGAGCCGCGCGCGACCGCGCTTGCGGAGGCATGCTCGTGGCTGCGCGGGCACGTCGACGACGCGAAGACATGGGGACGCGCCGGCAAGGAGATCGCGCGCCGTGTGTCCTGGGACGAGACGATCGCGCGCCTGCTCGCTCCGTGAGAGTCGCCTACTACTCGCCGCTGCCGCCCGAGCGATCCGGTATCGCCGACTACTCCGCGCTGCTGCTGCCCGCGCTCGAGCGCCTGGTCGAGGTGGACGTCGTCCGCCGTGGTCGCACGCGTCCGGTTGCCGCCGACGTCGCTCTCTACCACGTCGGCAACGACCCCGACTCGCACGGGTGGATCGTCGACGCGCTCCGGCGCCGGCCGGGCGTGGTCGTCCTGCACGACTTCGTGCTCCACCACCTCGTTGCCGGGTTGACGATCGGCCGGAAGGACGGCCCGGGCTACCTGGCCGCAATGGAACGCGACGCCGGCGTCGCGGGACGCCTGCTTGCGCACGGCGTCCTGGACGGGCGCGTCCCACCACCGTGGGAAACGCAGCCACAGGAGTTCCCACTGGCGGGCGAGGTGCTCGGTAGCGCGACCGGCTTGATCGTGCACTCGGACTACGTCGAGGCGCGAGCGCGGGAGGCCGCCTACGACGGGCCGATCTGGCAGATCCCGCATCCGGCCTGGCCGATGCCCGCCGTCGTCCCGGCCGACGTCGAGGGGCGACCGCTGTTCGGCTGCTTCGGGCACATCAACGCAAGCAAGCGCGTCCCGCAGTTGCTCGAGGCGTTCGCGGCGGTGCGCCGGCGCCACCCGCACGCGAAGCTGCTGCTCGTCGGCTCGGCCTCCGCGCGGTACGACACGAAGCGGCTCGTCGGCGAGGGCGTCGAGCGCATCGACTACGTCGACGAGCAGCGGCTCTGGTCACTGATGGCGGCCTGCGACGCGTGCATCTCCCTGCGCGCGCCGACGATGGGAGAGACGTCGGGGAGCGCCATCCGCGCCCTGTCCCTCGGTCGACCTCTCGTCGTCAGCGACCTCGGCTGGTTCGCGGAGCTTCCAGACGCCGTTGCGCTCAAGGTGCCGGTCGACGACGACGAGATACCTGCGCTTGCGGCTGCGCTCGAGCTGCTCGCGTCGAGCGAGCCGACACAGCTTGCGATGAGCGACGCCGCGCGCGAATACGTCCGACGGGAGCACGACCTCGGCCGCGTCGCGGACGAGTACATCGCTGCGCTCGAAGAGGCAGCCGGCGGGACGATCGTCGCCGACGCCGTCGTAGCAGAGGTCGCGCAGGCTGCGGCCGAGATCGGGATCGAGCCGGGAACGGAGCTCGCTGCCGAGCTGGGGTCGCGCCTGGACGAGCTCGGGCTCGCGCGCAACGGCCGTCCCGACCCCGCGCCGCCGGTCCCGCGTCACCGGCTTGCCCGCGTCCCGCCGTGGGTCTGGCTGGCGGCCCTCGTCGTCGTCTCCGCCGTCTTCCGTTACGGGCTCTCACGGCGCGTCGTCGCGCCGTGGATCATGGTCGACGAGCTCATCTACTCCGAGCTGGCCAAGAGCTTCGCGGCGACCGGCCACTTCTTGATCCGCGACGTGCACCACGGCGCGTACGGCGCCCTCTACCCGCTGTTGATCTCACCGGCGTGGCGCGCGTTCGGATCCGTGCCGGACGCGTATGCGGCGGCGAAGACGATCGGCTCCGTGCTCATGTCGCTGACCGCGATCCCGGCGTACTTCCTTGCGCGCCGCCTCCTCGCGCCACTCTGGTCGCTGCTCGCCGCGGCGCTCGCCGTCGCAGTCCCGTCGATGATGTACACGGGCACCCTGATGACGGAGACGGTCTTCTATCCGATCTTCGTCTGCGTCGCGCTGGCCCTGGTGTTGACCCTGGAGCGTCCCACCCTCACGCGTCAGGTCGTGTTGCTGGCCCTCTGTCTGCTCGCGTTCCTCACCCGCTCGCAGGCGATCGTTCTCGTTCCCGCCGTTGCCAGCGCTCCGCTCCTGTTCGCGTGGCTCGAGCGACGCCGGGTGGTGCGGGTCGCGAAGGACTTCCGCGTCGTCTACGCCGCGCTCCTCGTCGGAGTCGTCGGCGTGCTTGCCGTCGAGCTTGCGCGCGGGAAGTCGCCGCTCGACGTGCTCGGCAGCTACAGCGTCACCGGGCACGCGAGCTACCGGCCGGACCAGGTGCTGAAGTGGCTCCTCTACCACGTTTCGGAGCTCGACCTCTATCTCGGCATCGTGCCCTTCGCGGCGTTGCTGCTCCTGACGGCGGTCGGTCGCACGCTCGACCGCCCGCTCCGCGTCTTCCTGGCCGCGACGCTCCCGCTCACGGGCTGGCTCCTGCTCGAGGTTGCGGCCTTCGCGTCGGCGCTCTCGCCGCGGGTCGAGGAGCGGAACATGTTCTACGTCGCGCCGCTCTTCCTGATCGCTCTCCTGGCCTGGATCGAGGGCGGCATGCCCCGCCCGGCTCGAGCCGCCGCCGTCTGCGCAGTCGTGGCAGCGGCGCTTCCGGGCGCGCTGCCATACCACCAGCTGATCGGCACCTCGGCGGAGGCGGACACGCTCGCACTCCTGCCGCTCTGGTGGCTGCAGGAGGCCCTCGTCAGCCCGGGCACCATCGGGGTGGTCGTCGTCGTGGCCGCGGCCACGCTCGCCCTCGTCTTTCTCACCGTCTCGCCGCGCTATGCACTCGTTCTGCCGGCACTCGTGTTCCTGTGGTTCGCGTTCGCGACCGAGCGGATCGAGCGCTTCGATCACGGCTTTCCGAAGGCATCCGTCGGTGCGCTCTTCCAGGGAATGACGACGGCGAGGCGCGACTGGATCGACGCGGCCGTCGGGCGCAACGCCAGCGTCGCGTTCGTCTACTCCGGGAAGGATCCGACCTTGCAGCCGTTGCCGCTCTGGGAGAACGAGTTCTTCAACCGCAGTGTCGGCCCGGTCTACTACCTGCGGCAGCCGTCGATGGGCGGGCTTCCGGAGAGGCGCATCAGCCAACGTGCCGACGGCGTGCTCGTGCTGCCGGGCGGCGCGCCAGTGCGGAGCCGGTACGTCCTCACCGATAGCAGTGTGCCGCTCGCCGGAAAGATCATCGGGCGTGACGACGTGCGCGGCATGCTGCTGCGGCGCACCGACGGCAGGCTCGCGATCGCGTACCGCACCTCCGGCATCTACCCAGACGGCTGGTCGGGACCGAGCGCGACCTACACGCGCCTGCGCTGCCGCGGCGGAAGCGTGACCGCCGTCGTCGCGAGCGACGACAAGCTCTTCACACGGCCGCAGACGGTCACGGCGGCGGGACGGAAGGTCACCTTCGACCCGAGCAATGTCGGACAGCTCACCGTGCCGCTGCGCCCGCACAACGGCACCTGCGGTGTCACGTTCACCGTCTCGCCGACCGCGATCCCGGCGGTCGTGCGCGGGACACCAGACGGGCGGAGACTCGGCGCCCGTTTCATCGAGTTCGCGTACCGGGCTCCGTGAGAATCGCCTACGACGTCACGCCCCTCTCGCATCCGCGGACGGGGGTCGGCAACTACATCCTCGGCGCTCTGGAGGGGATGGTGGAGGTGGGCGGGCACGAGCTCGTCGCTTTCGGGCCAGTCAGCATCCGCGGAAGGAAACTGGCCGATGAAGCGCTTGCCGGGCTGGACGTCGAGCGCAGGCTGGTCACGGTGCCGCTCGCGCATGCGACGCGCCGCACATGGGGCGCGCTCGGCCGCCCGGCCGCGGAGGCGTTCGTCGGCGCCTTCGACGTCCTGCACTTCACGGACTGGATGCGGCCGCCGCAGCGCCACGGGGTACGCGCGACGATGATCCACGACCTCGGCCCGCTCCACTTTCCCGAGCGCCTGCATCCGCGTACCGTGCGCATGCATACGACGAACGCGCACGAGGCCGAGCGTTGCGACGTGGTCATCGTGAACTCGGAGTACACGGCGCAC
>DATFTK010000045.1:0-6477 GCA_035262005.1 Gaiellaceae bacterium
CGCGGCACGTGAGCTGCTCGTGAACGAGCAAAGCGCCTTGCTCGTCCCGGCAGGAGACCCGCGCGCGCTCGCGGACGCTGTCCGGCGCCTCGCGGAAGACACCGATCTCGCACGACGCATCGCTGCCGGCGGCCGCGCCGCGTACGAACACGCGGCGAGCGAGCCCGTCCTCGGCGCCCGCTGGCGCTCGCTGATCGAGGGCCTGCTGTGAGGGCGCGCCTGCCGAGCGTCGCCGTGACGCTCGTCGCCGCGATCGCTGCGTACGGCGCCGGTTACGCGGCGTTGTCCGTCCTGCGCCAGCGCGCGTTCGCCACGGGCCGGTTCGACCTCGGAAACATGGTGCAGGCGGTCTGGTGGACCGCCCACGGCCATCCGCTGCGGATGACGAACCTCCACGGCGAGCAGATCTCGCGGCTCGCAGCACACGTCGACCCTCTGCTCGCCGTCTTCGGACCGCTCTGGTGGGTCTGGCCAAGCCCTGACCTGCTGCTGGTCGCGCAGGCATTGGCGATCGCGGCCGGCGCGTGGCCCGTCTACTGGCTCGCGCGGAAGCACCTCGGCTCCCAGCGCGCCGCGCTCGGCTTCGCCCTCGCATACCTGCTGTACCCCGCGACCGGCTGGTTGACCCTGAACGAGTTCCACCCGGTTGCGCTGGCAACGCCGCTGCTGCTGTACGCCTTCTGGTTCCTGGACAACGACCGCATCGCCCCGTTCGCTCTCTGTGCCATCGCAGCCGCGGCGTCGAAGGAGGAGATCGGCCTGGTCGTCGCGGGGTTCGGGCTGTGGTACGCGCTTGCGCGGCGGCGCGTGGCCACCGGCTTGATCATCGCCGCTCTCGGTTGTGCATGGTCGGTGATCGCCATCGCGGTCGTCATTCCGCACTTCCACACGGCCGGCGAATCCGACTTCTACGGCCGGTACAGCGAGGTCGGCGGCTCGGCGGCCGGAATCGTGAAGACAGCGTTCACGCACCCGTCGCGCATCGCGCACGCGGCCTTCGGCGAGCGCGACCTGCGGTACGTGCTCCAACTCGTGCTACCGCTCGCGGGACTGTCACTGCTCGCGCCGATCGTGTTGATCGCAGCGCTGCCGGAGCTCGCGCTCAACCTCCTCTCCGCAACGCCGACGCAAACCTCGATCCACTTCCACTACACCGCCGGACTGATCCCCCCGCTCGTGATCGCCGCCGTCCTCGGTGCGAAGCGGCTCTCCCGCTGGGGGCTCGCCGCTGCGCTGGCCGTGGTCGTCGCCGCACTTCTCGGCGCGTATCGGCTTGGTCCGATCCCCGGCTGGCGACACGTCCCGGGCGGCTCGAAGTTCCAGGCGACAGCAGCTCACGTCACCGCGCACGACCGGATCACGGCCAAGGCGCTGAAGCTGATCCCGAAGTCGGCCGTCGTCAGCGCGACCAACACGCTCGGCGCGCACCTGTCGGCCAGGCGCCGCATCCTCAGCTTTCCGTATGTCCAGGACGCGACGTGGATCGCCGCGGACGAGACGCAACCCAGCTTCGGCGACCGCTACGCGCCCGTCCCGATGGCGCTCGCGCTCGTCACACTACGACGGGACCCGGACTGGCGTCTCGTCTTCGAGCAGGACGGCGTGCTCGTTTTCAGTCGCGCGCCGGCATAGCACGACGAACAACGCGACGAGCAGTAGGTCGCGCAACGCGACGAGCCAGATGCGCCCACCGAGCGCGAACACGTCGCCGTAGTGAAAGAACCACACCTGCGCGAGGACGAGCGCCGCCGCGGACAGCGCCCATTCGAGCGGCTCGAGCAGGACGACGAACGGCACGAGCCAGACCATGTACTGCGGCGAGAAGAAGCGCGTGAACGCAATGAAGCCCGCCACCGCGCCCGCGAACGCGATCGCCAACCGACGCGGCTCGTCGCGGCCACACAGGTACAGCCACGCCACGAGCGCCACGGCGAGGAGCTGCAGCACGGAGCTGGCACCGGCGAGAACACGCGGCAGCGTTCCGGTCAGGTCGTAGGAGATCGCGTGCCCGGTGCGGTGGACGACATGGGCCGAGTACCAGCCGAGCCGGTCGGCGACGCCGAGCAGCGACCCGAACAGGCTCTCCACCTGCAGAGCGCGCCCGGCCTGGGCGCGAAAGCTCTCGACGAGGCCGTGAGGCGCGAGCGCGAGGAACGGGACGATCACAACCGCCGCGACGACGGCGAACACCGCGGCGGACCAGCCGGCGGCACGACGGCCGGCCGTCCGCCAGACGTACACGAGCGCCGGCGGCAACAGCACCACGGGATAGACCTTCGCCGCGAACGCGAGACCGAGGACGGCGAGCGCCGCCAGAGGCGACGCGGCCAGCAGCAGCGCGAGCACCACGACGGTGAGCAGAGCGGGCCACGCGTCGTACGTGTTGAGGGAGATCGGCCCCAGGGCCACCGGCGAGAGAGCGAACAGCCCGAGCCCCGTCCAGAGCCGCCGCCGGGTCGCATCGAGCCGGACGAGCAGCAGGGCGAGCACGACGATCGTCGCGGCGCCGCACAGCACCATCAGCGACTTGAACGCTGCGTTGTAGTGCTCCGAGCCGAACACCTGTGGAGGCAGGAAGACTGCGAGCGCCCCGGGCGGATACTCCATGAAGAAGTCCCTGTACGGCACCTGGCCCGCAAAGACCGAGTGCGCGAAACCGCCGTACAGGTGCACGTCGCGAAAGCGCGCCGCGCGAAACAGACCGCCGTCGGGCAGTGCGCAGGCGGCGACGTAGACGGGCATCGCGGCCGCGGCCGCGAGCCACGCATCCCGACGGCTAGTGGCCGTTGCCCGGAACCTGGACGAAGCCCTGGTTGCCGTCGTTCGGCTGCGTCGTCGTCGGCTGCGACGGCTGCGAGTAGTACCCGTTCGAGCTCGGGGAGTAGTACCCGCCGCTCATCGCGTACTGCAACGTGTGCGACGTCCATACGGGCGCATGGGTCGCGACCGGGAACTCTTTCGGGACCGGCGCGTCCTTCAGGGCCGGCTCCATGAAGAGTTTCCAGATCGTCGCGGGAAAGGTCGGGCCGGACACCTCGATCCCGTGCACCGACCGCATCGGAATCTCGCCGCGCGGATAGCCGATCCAGACCGTCGCCTCGAGACTCGGCGTGTATCCGCAGAACCATGCGTCGGCGTAGTTGTCGGTCGTGCCGGTCTTCCCCGCGGACGTCGCGCCGAAATACGCCCCGACGCCCGTGCCCATCCTCATGTTCTCACCGAGGATGCGCGTCACCTCGCCCGCGACCCAGTCCGGAATGACACGCTTGCGCCGCGCGACGCCCCAACCCGCCTCTTTGTCGACTTTGCCGCCCGGGAGGATCACCTTCGTGATCGCCATCGGCTTCGAGTAGATCCCACCCGCGGCGAGTGTCGAATAGACCGTTGCCAGGTCAAGCGGGGTGACGGCCCGCGAGCCGAGGCCCATCGAGGGCACGTACGTCCCGTCGACGTCCAGCGGCGACCTGTTCCTGTCGACACCGAGCTTGTACGCCATCGCGGCGATGTTCTCCGGGCCGACGTCGAGGGACAACCGCGCAAAGACGGTGTTGTCCGAGCGCAGCAAGCCGTTCTCGATCGACGTCGCGCCGACGTACGTGTGGTCATACGTCTGCGGACACCAGGCAGTCGGCGGATTGACGTCGCAGGACCCGGTACCCGTCGGGTTGTACTCGAACGGCGCCGAGAGATAGGTCGTCGACGGGCTGATGCCTTCGGCGATCGCCGTCGTCAGGACAATTGCCTTGAACGTCGAGCCCGGCTGCCGCCGCGCGGACGCCACGAAGTTGACCTGGTTCTTCGGATTGCCCGGGCTGACCTCCGTCATTGCACGGATTGCCCCGTTCGCCGGATCGATCGAGACGATCGCAGCCGCCGGATCCGTGGGGTAGTAGAGCGTGCGCCTGATCGCCTGGAGCGCGAACCGTTGCAGCTGCGGGTCGATCGTCGTGTACACGCGCAGCCCGCCGGAGCGAACCGTGTTCGAGCCGTACTGCTGCTGCAGCTCGTCGCGGACGTAGCTGAAGAAGTACGGCTCGCGAATACGCGTGTACAGCCGTCCTGCCTTCAGGTGCAGATGCCGGTCTGCGATCGCGTCCGCATACTGCGTCGCGGTGATGTAGCCGTTCGCGAGCATCGCGCGCAGGACCTCGTCACGCCGCGCGATTGCCTGCTGTGGATGAGTGAACGGGTTGAAGTCCGTCGGTGCCTGCGGCAGACCGGAGAGGAGCGCGGCCTCCGGAAGGGTCAGATGCCTCGCCGACTTCGAGAAGTATGTCTGCGTCGCCGCCTCGATCCCGTAGGCGCGGTTCCCGTAGAAGACCTGGTTGATGTACGCGTTGAGAATCCAGCGCTTGGACTTCTCGCGCGCAAGCTTGATCGCGAGGCACGCCTCGGTTGCTTTGCGGCCGAACGTCTGCGAGGGCTTCTTGATGTACAGGTTGCGCGCGAGCTGCTGGGTGATCGTCGAGCCGCCCTGAACGACATGGCCGGCACGCACGTTCGCGAGCAGCGCGCGTACGATGCCCGCGTAGTCGAGCGCGCCGTGCTGCCAGAAACGGCGGTCCTCGATCGCAACCGTTGCGCGTGGCACCCACTTGCTCATGTCGCTGAGATCGATCGGCTGGCGGTTCTTCTCGGCCGGGATCGAGCCGAGCAGGGAGCCGTCGGCCGCGTAGACGAACGAGTTCTGGCCGACGTCGACGGGCCGCAGCGAGCTGAGATCGCAACTCGACATCCACACGGCCGCGCCGGTGAAGCCGCTCACGACCAGGATCAAGAGGACGCCGAGCGCGGTTCCGGCGACGAAGTGGGCCACCCGCTTACGGTGGCGGCGCACCCGCTCGCGGCGCTTCCGGCGGATCGTCGCGAGGAGCTGGTCGGGCTCCCGTCCGCGCCCGCGGCCTCGCGGCGGCGGGGTCATGCGAACACGCCCTCGCCGCGCAGTAGGTCGTAGGCCTGCAGGCGAAGCTCGCGCTCGAGGCGTTCGGCTGCGCGCTCGTCGGCGGCGGGAGCACGCACGACGACGGTCGCGTTCCCGGCGAGCTCTCCGACGAAGACGTCGGCGTCCTTCCGCAGCGTGCGCAGGCGGTCCACAACTGCCCCGACATCCCGGCCAAGTGGAACCTGAACAGTGATCTCGGCGACCTTCTCTCGACTGCGGATCGTGGAGTTGCGGATGGTATCCGAGGCCAGCTTCTCGTTCGGGATCACGAGCCGGTCCCCGTTCTCGGTTCGCACGAACGTGTAGATGAGGCCGATCTCCTCGACGATCCCCTCCGTGTTCTCGACGATCACGTCGTCGCCGAGACGGACGGGCTGGGTGAACGCGATCAACAACCCGGCGACGAAGTTGCCGAGGGTGCGTTGCGAGGCGAAGCCGACGACGATGCCGATGACGGCCGACGACGCGAGCAGGCCCCCGGCGACGGCACGCACCTGCGGGATGACCAGCAGCGCCGAGAGGACGCCGACGAAGACGATGCCCGCCGTGATGCTGCGGCGGACGACGCGGTAACGCGTCTTCGCCTCAGGCGTCAGCTGCCGGCGCTCGATCGCGCGGTCGATCAGGCGAGCGACGACGAGCGTGATCAGCAGGACCACGCCGACGACGACCAGACGATGCCAGAGCGGCATGCGCCTCTATTCGACGGCCCAGCGAAACCCCTTGCCGGCGCGCTCGAAACGCCCGACGCCGTAGAAGTGGCCGGCGACGACGTCTGCGCCGTCCGCCGCGAGCTCGGCGATGACGCGGCGGCGCGTCGCACCCGCGACGTCGGAGTCCATGTCGTTCACGAAGACGACGTCCGGGTCGACGACCTGGAGCTCGTGCGCAACGAGGTCGCCGATTGCGGCGGCGCCGGCCGTGCGCACGATCATGTGGCCAGGCGTGTGTCCTGGTGCCGGCTGCACGCGCACGCCCGGTGCAACCTCCACCTCGCCCGTCACCCGCTCAACGCGGTCGGAGAGCGGCAGCACCTTCTCGCGCAGATGTGGCCGCTGCGCCAGCGAGGGCTCGCTCATGAAGTAGTCCCAGTCCAGCTCGTGCACGACATAGCGCGCGTTCGGGAACGACCCGGTCCAGCCGACGTGGTCGACGTGCAGATGGGTGAGCACGACCACGTCGACGTCGTCCGGTGTGAGCTGTTCGAGCAGCGTCGTCTCGAGGTCTGGCAAGAACGCACGGGGTTGCGGACCGACACCTGCATCGACGAGCACGGTGGCGTCGCCGTTTTCGAGCAGCACGCAGTTCACGGGAATCCACCAGTCGACGTCCGAGTGGATCGCGGGGAACGCCTCGCGAAGCGTCGCAAACGTGCCGTCGCAATCGGCGAGCACCTGGACGCTCACAGCGGCTTCCTGCCCGCGAAGCCCTCGTCCACACCATGCCAGTACGCGATCTCGCCCTCGCCGAGCTTCCAGCAGAGCAGGACGAGCCCGCCGTCGTGTCGCGACGGGAAGTCGAGTAGGCCGTCCTCG
>DATFTK010000046.1:0-4940 GCA_035262005.1 Gaiellaceae bacterium
TCGACCGTCACCTCTGCAGCTCGCGGGAGCGCGTGCAGCAAGCGCTCCAGCGCCGCCGGCTCGGTGAACGTCGGCGTACCCCCGCCGAGGAAGACCGTGTCGAGCTCCGGCGCCAGCAGCTCCCGCTCGAGCTCGAACTCCGCCAGCAGCGCATCGACATACGCACCGTGCTGGCCCGTCCGCCCGACGACGGTGACGAAGTCGCAGTAGCCGCAACGGTGCGCGCAAAAAGGCAAGTGCACGTAGAGGTGGCGCGTCACTTCTTCTCACCGTCCAGATTGAGGACGGCGAGGAACGCCTCTTGCGGCACCTCGACCATGCCGACCTGCTTCATCCGTTTCTTCCCCGCCTTCTGCTGCTCGAGCAGCTTCCGCTTGCGCGTGATGTCCCCTCCGTAGCACTTCGCGAGCACGTCCTTGCGGCGTGCCTTGACGGTCTCGCGGGCGATCACGCGCGCACCGATCGCGGCCTGGATCGCGACGTCGAACTGCTGGCGCGGGATCTCCTTCTGCAGCCGTTCGACGAGCAATCGCCCGCGGTCGTACGCCGAGTCGCGGTCGACGATCAGCGAGAGCGCGTCGACCGACTCGCCCGCGACGAGCACGTCGACGCGCACGAGCTTCCCCGGGCGGAAGCCGGTCACGTCGTAGTCGAAGCTCGCGTACCCGCGCGTGCGCGACTTGAGCTGGTCGTAGTAGTCGAGCACGATCTCCGCAAGCGGGAGCTCGTAGGTCAGGTGGACGCGCTCCTCCGAGAGGTACTCGAGGTGGTCGAAGCGCCCGCGGCGGTCGTTGTTCAGCTCCATCACCGCGCCGACGTACTCCTTCGGGACGATGATCGACGCCTTGATGTAGGGCTCCTCGACCTCCTCGACCTCGTTCGGCATGTCGGACGGCGTGTGCACCTCGACCCAGTCGTCGTGCGGCGGCTTGACGCGGTACGCGACGTTCGGCGCCGTCACGAGCAGGTCGAGATCGAACTCCCGCTCGAGCCGCTCGCGGACGATCTCCATGTGCAGCAGCCCGAGGAAGCCGCAGCGGAAACCGAAGCCGAGCGCCTGCGACGTCTCCGGCTCGTAGAAGAGCGCAGCGTCGTTCAGCTTCAGCTTCTCGAGCGCGTCGCGCAGCTCGGGATAGTCGTCGGAGTCGGTCGGGAACAAGCCGGCGAACACCATCGGCTTCACGTCCTTGTAGCCGGGGACCGGTTCGGCAGCGGGCCGCCGCTCCGAGGTGAGCGTGTCGCCGACGCGCAGGCGCGAGACGTCCTTCAGCCCGGTGATCACGTACCCGACCTCGCCCGCCTCGAGCGTGCGCGACGCGCGCCGTGTCGGCGAGAAGAAACCGAGCTCCTCGGCCTCGAAGCGCGTGCCCAGTGCCATCGCACGCAGCGGCTCGCGCGTCGAGAAGCTGCCGTCGACGACGCGGACGAAGGCGACGACGCCGCGGTACTGGTCGTAGGAGGAGTCGAAGATCAGCGCGCGCGCCGGCGCCCCCGGGTCGCCGGCCGGCTGAGGCACGCGCTCGACGACTGCGTCGAGCACCTCCTCGACCCCCTGCCCCGTCTTCGCCGAGATGCGAAGGACGTGCTCGGGCGAGTCGCCGATCAGGTCGGCGATCTCGGCGGCGGCTGCGTCCGGATCCGCCTGTTGGAGGTCGATCTTGTTCACGACGGGGACGATCTCGAGGTCGTTCTCGAGCGCGAGGTAGGCGTTCGCGAGCGTCTGTGCCTGGGTGCCCTGCGCCGCGTCGACGAGGAGCAGCGCGCCCTCGCACGCCTGGAGCGACCGCGACACCTCGTAGGTGAAGTCCACGTGGCCCGGCGTGTCGATCAGGTTGAGCTGGTGGCCCTTCCACTCGACGCGCACGGCCTGTGCCTTGATCGTGATCCCGCGCTCGCGCTCGAGCTCCATCGAGTCGAGCACCTGTTCCCGCATCTCGCGGCTCGAGACGGCGTGGGTCAGCTCGAGGATGCGGTCGGCCAAGGTCGACTTCCCGTGGTCGATGTGGGCGATGATCGAGAAGTTGCGGATGCTGTCTTGGGCCATCTCAGGTCTGCAGTTGCCGGCGCCGCAAAGCTAGCAACGCCCCGAGCTCGCGAACCTTGAGCGCCCTGCACGCCAGCAGGTACACGGCCGTCCCGCCGACCAGCGCTGTCGTCACCGCGAGCAGCTGCGCAGGGAACGACCGGCCGAGCTCATGGTCGAGCACGTACCAGAGCCCGTATGCGACGGCAGCCAGCGCCGCCGACGCAACGAGGATACGGCCGACGGAGCTCAGGATCGTGCCCATCCCCAACCGGCCTAGCCGGTGCCGCATCAGCGCCAGCAGAATCGCGCTCCCGGCCATGTTCACGAGCGCGGTGCTGAACGGGATGCCCCAGGTGCCGAAGCGATAGAAGATCGCGTCGAAGGCGGCGTTCAGGCCGAGGTTGCCGAGCGCGACCGCCGTCGGGATCCAGTTCGACTGCAGGCTGAAGAAGCCGCGGTTGAGCAAGAGCATCACGCCGTTGAACACCAGCCCCGCCGAGAAGGCGGCGAGCGCGCCGGCGACGACGGGGGTCTGCGAGGGCTCGAACTGGCCGCGCTGGTAGACGATCCGCGTGATCGGCTCGGCGAGGACGGCGCTGATCACGCCCGCCGGGATCAGCAGGAACGCGATCTGCCGGAGGCCGAGGTTGAGCGTGCTGCGGAATGCGGCCGTGTCGCCGCGTGCAGCCATGCGCGACAGCGATGGGAACAGCACCGTCGTGATCGCGACCGAGAAGACCCCCTGCGGGAGCATGTAGAGGCGGAACGCCTTGTCGATCGCAGTCGGCGCGAGCTCCGGGTCGATCAAGCGCGATGCGAAGATCGAGTCGACGACTGCATTGAAGTTGATCAGCCCGAGTCCGAGCGTGACGGGGATCATCAGCTTGAAGACGCGCCAGACCGCCGGGTCGCGCCAGTCGATCAAAATCCGCAGCCGGCCGTCGAGGCCGCGGAGCCACGGAATCGGCAGCAGCACCTGGATCACCGTTCCGACCAGGATCGAGAACGCGTAGACGTAGAGCTTCGTGTCGATCGTCTTGGCGTTCGGCACGCCCAGGACGAGCCCGACGATGATCGCCAGGTTCCAGAAGACAGGGCTGAGCGCCGGGACGGTGAAACGCTCGTAGCTGTTGAGAATCCCGACGATGATCCCGGAGACGCCGAGGAGTGTCACGACCGGGAAGAGCACGCGCGAGAGACCGATCGCGAGGTCCTTGTCGCCGCCCGGGTTGCCGAAGATGCTGATGATCCACGGGGCGATCAGGATGAAGATCGCCGTTAGCGCGCTCAGGCCGAGGAGCGTCAGCCAGAAGAGGCTCGACGCGACGCGCCACGCGCGCTGGCGTTCCCCCTTCTCCTGCAGCTCGGTGAAGACCGGGACGAAAGCCGCTGAGAGGGCGAAGTCGGCGACCAGCGCGCGGAAGAGGTTCGGGACCTGGAACGCGACGGTAAACGCGTTGATCTTCCCGGCCGCGCCGAAGTAGTAGGCGGCGACCACCTCGCGGACGAGGCCGAGAATTCTGGAGAGGGCGGTGGCGAGCGAGAAGATCGCCGTCGACCTCGCGAGCCGGCGGCCCGAATGCTCATCCACGCGCGCGAGTATAGGGAGGGCACCCTCTGGTACCATGCCGCCGCCCGCGAACTGCGGGCCTTTTCACGCGATGCCGAACATCCGACAACAGAAGAAGCGGGTCCGGACCGCTGCGAAGCAGCGACTGGAGAACCTGCACTACCGCTCGACCGCAAAGACGCTCGCGAAACGGCTCGAAACCGCAGTCAAGGACGGCGACAAGGACCGCGTCGCCGCCGAACACCGCGAGCTGGTCCGCTGGCTCGACCGCGCGGCCGCCCGTGGGGCGCTGCATCGCAACACCGCCGCCCGGCGGAAGGCGCAGGCGGCGCGGATCGTCAGCTCCGGCGGCTAGACGGCCGCCGCAGCCTGGCGCGGGCGCGTTATCTCGATCAGCGCGCGCTCGAGCTCGAGGTCCAGCGACAGGCGGGACCCGCCCTTCACGGCGTGGTCCAGCTCGGCGAGCCGGACGACCGCGTCGCGTAGCTCGTCCGGGTCGTAGTTCCGCGCCTGCACGTAGAGCTTCTCGACGTAGAACGGGTGACGTTTGAGCCGGGCAGCTGCTTCACGCGCCGTCAGCCCCTCTTCCGCGAAGGTCTGGCAGTCGCGGACGCGGCCGACGTGCGCCACGAGCATCCCGATCAGCATCGGGACCGTGCGCGAAACCGGATCACCCGAGCGCTCGAGCAGCGTCTGGCACGCGCGCAGCGCGCCTGCGAGATCGCGGCGGCCCCACGCATCGGTGAGCTCGTACCCCGGGATCTCGGCGCAACCCGACGCAAGGAGCTCGACTTCGGCTGTGCCGACAGAGTCGCCGGCCGACCAGGTCGCGATCTTGTCGACCTCGCTTGCGAGCTCCTCCGGATCCTCGCCGACGATCTCGATCAGCAGCCGCGCCGCCTCGGCGTCGACTCCGACGCCACGGTCGGCGAACTGCTTCGTGACCCACTCGGACATGCGCCGCTTCGGCACGTCGTAGACGAGCACGTCGCCCACCTTCGCGCACGCCTTGGCGAGCGCGGAATCCTTCTTCATCTCCGCGGCGACGAGCGCGAGGACGGTGTCGGGTGCGGGACTCGCGACGTAGGCGGCGATCGCCTTCGCGTCGGCGGCCTTCCAGCGGTCGACTCCTTCGACGATCACAAGCCGCCTTCCCCCGCCGAGCAGACCGAGCGAGTTGCACGCCGCCGCGGCGTCGTCCCCGCTCGCCTCGTGGGCGTCGAGCAGCTCCGTTGCGTCCTCGCCGATCCGGTCGCGCAGCCTGCGGAGGGCGCGCTGGATCTTCGGCCGGTCGGCGCCGACGATCAGGTAGACGGGCTTTAGCTCGTTCGCCATCGCGATGCC
>DATFTK010000047.1:0-10415 GCA_035262005.1 Gaiellaceae bacterium
CAGGTCCCGCGGCGGCCGAACGGCGTCACCGGCTGGGTGCCGGCCAGCCAGGTCGGCCTCCAGCGCGTCGGCACACGGATCGTCGTCGACCTGTCGCAGAAGCGGGTGACGCTCTTCCGGAACGGGCGCCGCGTGTTCAGCGCGACGGCCGCGATCGGGTCGCCCGCGACGCCGACGCCGACCGGAAGCTTCTACGTCAACCAGCGCCTCATCCCGAGCGACCCGAACGGCCCGTTCGGCCCGGGCGCGGTCGGGATCTCCGCGTTCTCGAACGTCCTCACCGGCTGGACGCAGGGCGGGCCGATCGCGATCCACGGAACGAACGAGCCGTGGTCGATCGGCAAGGCCGTCTCGAACGGGTGCATCCGCCTCCCGAACCCGATCCTGCGCAGGCTCTTCGCGCAGGCGCTCAACGGGACGCCGGTGCTGATCCGCTCCTAGGGCAGGCGCAGGCGGGCCCAGACGCCGGCGTGGTCCGACGGCCACAGGCCGTCGATCCGGTCCGCCGGCTTGTTCCCGACGATGCCGGCGGCGACAGCCCGGAACCCGTTCTTCAGCAGGATGTAGTCGATCCGGCTGTAGAACGGCCCGCCCGGATCGCGGAGGTCCTCGCCGTGGCAGCAGCTGAGCCCCACATCCTTCGGGTGCGCCTCCGTCCATGCATCCTGGAACCCGAGCGCAAGCAGGTTCGCGTGCGTCGGCGTACCGCTGCCGTCGGCACGCGAGTTGAGGTCGCCGAGCAGGACCGTCGGGAGCGTCCTTGTGGCGAGGAAGCCGCCGAGCTCCTGCCCCTGCGCAACCTGCGAGGCGTTGCTGAACGACTCGAGGTGCGTCGTCGCAACCCCGAACCGCCGGCCGTCCAGCGAGACCTGTGCGTAGATGTACCCCCGCTTCGCGGTGACCAGGCCGCCGAAGAGCGGGGTCGTCGTCGTGTACTGGGTCTTCCGGACGCTCAGGACCTTGAGGTTCTTCGCGTTGCGCACGAGCAGGCCGTCGCGGACGGTGAGGCGGATGTCCATCGTCGGCGGGCTTCCGCTCGGGAGCTCCGCGTCCGTCCACGGCGCGATCGCGACGAAGTGGTACTTGAGCTTTCGCGCCGCCAACGCGCGGCGAAGCTCTCGCGCATAGTCGAGGACGACGTGCGTCGCGGGCGTCACTGTGAAGTCGGCGGGCGTCTGGGTGCGGTAGAGCGTCAGCTCCTGGAAGCCCACGAGGTCGGGCTTCACGTTCGAGATCTCGCGCGCGATCGCGCGCGCACGCGTCGGGAAGTCGTTGGCCTGGACCTGCTGCCAGCCCTTCTCCACGGCGGCGAAGGCCTCGGGTGCCGATTTCGCCTGCACGATCGGGTCGAGGTTCGCGCCGAGGTACAGGTTGCGCGTCATGACGGTCACCGTGAGCGGGCGCCTCGCGGCTGTTGCCGCTGCGCCGAAGACGGACGCGAGCACGACAACGGCGGCGAGCGCTTTCACCTATGGCACGATACGCCCGTGGCTGAACCTGAACCCAAACAAAGCATCGTCGACCGTCTCGCCGATCTCGGCGAGGAGGCGATTCAGCGCATCGGCAACGCGCCGGGCGGCGACCGGGTGCTCGCAGCGATGGCGGGGACGCGCGATCGGCTGGACGACCTGCAGAAGCGCGTGCGAGGCCTCGAGGGGCTGGACAAGCGCGTCGCGGAGATCGAAAGCCGCCTCGACAAGCTCGAGGGCAAAGGCAAGTCGTCCTCGACGCCGCGCACGTCGTCCGCCGCGACGCGCAAGAGCAGCACCGGCTCGAGCTCGGGCTAGGGCACGCGCACGCGCAGTGCCTGCGGGACGAGTTCGAAGCGGGCGGGCGTCGTCCCGGGTTGCTCGCCGTCGAGGACGACCGGCACGGCCGGCTCGGCATCGACCTTCACCTCTCGTCCGTGAACCACGTCGATCTTCGGATGAGACAGGTGCTTGCCGCGATAGATCTTCGGAAACGTGCGAACGAAGTCGGCCTTCGTGACGTCGCCGATCAGGAGCACGTCGAGCCGACCGTCGTCCGGCTCGGCATCGGGTGTGACCCACATCCCGCCGGCGGCGTAGTCGCCGTTCATGACGAGTGCCTCGAACATGCTGCCGCTGCGCCGGTCATCGTCGACCTGCACGGTCATGGCGGCACTCTTCCAGGACGCGAAGACGGCGATTGTCGCCGTCAGGAACGAGATCCGCCCGCCGAGCGCCTTCGAAGACGCGTTCGCACGTCGGGCGATCGCGCCGCTGATCCCGGCGCCTGCGAAGTTCGCGAAGTGCGAGCTCGCGTCGGCGCCCTCCCAGGAGCGGTAGGTGGCCCGTCCGACGTCCACCGTGCGCGGCCGGCCGTCGCGAGCGACGGCGAGCGCCGCCCCGACGTCGGACGGGATCCGCAGGCTGCGGACGAAGTCCTTGCCGGTCCCGCGCGGGAGCACGGCGAGCTCGACACCGTCCGCGCCCACTGCGCCGTTGACGACCTCGTGCACGGTTCCGTCGCCGCCGACGACGACCAGGAGCGTTGCGCCGTCGGCGATCGCCTCACGTGTGAGCTCGGTCAGCTCCCCGGGCGCCTGCGAGAGCAGAGCGTCGCCGCTGATCCCCGCGGCCTCGGCGCGTCGCGCCAGCTCGGGCCAGCGCCGACCGGTCGACCCGTTCGCCGACGCGGGGTTGACGAGGAAGACGGTTTTCAGTGGTGGTCGTCGCCGGTGACCGTCGCGAGCGCGACGCGGGTCATCCGGTCGACCGCGGCGCGGAGCTCATCGTCGGTGATCCGTTTGAACTCGCCCTCGACGACGATGTCGCTCACCGTCAGCAGGCAGCCGGCCTGCACGCCGCGCAGCGCGCCGACAGTGAATAGCGCCGACGCCTCCATCTCGACCGCGAGCACCCCGCGCTTCGACCAGCGCTCGTATTGGCCCTCGTCCGGGTTGTAGAACACGTCGCTCGAGACGATCGGGCCGACGTGCATCGACTGGCCCATCTCCTTCGCCGAGTGGACAGCGCCGTGGATGAGCTCCCAGCTCGCCGTCGGGCAATGCGGCTCGCCGCCGACGAGGTGGTCGGCGGTGCGGTCGTCGGCGACGGCGGAGAGCGCGACGATCAGGTCGCCGAGCTCGTGGTGCGCCTGCAGCCCGCCGCACGTGCCCACCCGCAGCAGCTTCTTGACGCCGAGTTGGATCAACTCTTCGAAGACGATCGTCGCGCCGGGGCAGCCCATGCCCGTGCCCTGAACCGAGACGGGCTTCCCCTCGTATGTGCCGGTGTAGCCGAGCAGCCCACGCTCGGAGTTCCGCTGCTGAGCGTCGTCGAAGTACGTCTCGGCGATGTACTTCGCCCGCAGCGGATCGCCGGGGAGGAGGCACGCTTCGGCGTAATCGCCAGGCTCGGCTCTGATGTGAATCGGCATGGAGCGCAACCCTAACCCGTGACACGATGCGCTCCGTGACAGAGCCGTTCGAGCCGGACCTCGAGCAGATCCTCGCCTTCTGCGCGCAGGACCCGGTCGAGCGTGTCTTCCTCGAGGATGTCGCGCGGCGGCGGCTGGGCCGCTTCGCGGCGTTCGCGGAGAACGGGGCGCTCATTGCGCTGTGCCATGTCGGCGCGAACGTCGTCCCGTCGGGCGCCGGCTGCGGGCGCTTTGCGAATGTTGCCGCGCGCGGCCGCGCCCGCATGATCATCGGCGACGAGCGCGCGGTCGACGAGCTGTGGGTCGAGATGGAACAGCTGATGCCTCGCCCGCGAGACGACCGTCCCGGCCAGCCCGTGTACGCGATCTCGGAGCCGCCGTCCTCCGGCGGCACGGGATTGCGAGCCGCGACCGAGCGCGACTTCGAGTTGCTGTTGCCGGCGTGCGCGGCCGCGCACGAAGAGGAGATCGGCGTCGATCCGCTGGCGCGCGATCCGGACGGGTTCCGGTGGCGCACCCGGTCCCAGATCGGGGAGGGTCGGTCGTGGCTCTGGGTCGAGGACGGCGCAATCCTGTTCAAGGCGGAGGCGTCTGCATGGACGCCGTCGGCGGTGCAGGTGCAGCAGGTCTGGGTCGATCCACCGGAGCGGAACAAGGGCTACGCGAAGCGCGGCATGCGCGACCTGTGCCGTTTGCTGCTCGAGAACGTGCCGGAGGTGTGCTTGTTCGTGCGACCGGAGAACGCCATCGCGATCAAGGTCTACGAGGGGATCGGCATGAGACGACACGGCTCGTGCCGCAGCCTGATCTTCTGAGTCAACCCCGAAAGGGTGATGAGTGAAGCGGGAAGGGTCGCCGAAGATGGGGGCGTGAAGCCCCGCTTTACTGCGGCTGCGGGACTCGTCCTCGCGATTTTCGCGACCGGAGGGCTCGTGCTCCTCTTCGGAAGTAACGGCCGGGCCGCCGTCGGGCACACGTGCAGTGCGACCGACCGTCAGTTCATGAACGTCGCGCAGCTCAACATGGCCGCGCTGGGCTCACTGTCACAGGACTACCTCCACGGGGACGCGAAGCCGGCCGACGTCGTCGAGCAGACCAAGACCGCGACCTATCAGCTCGGCAACACGAACCCGACCGACCCGTCGCTGTCGAAGACCCGCGCGATCCTGCGCGCGATGTTCCTGGAGTACGCCCGTGCGATTCGAGCCGACGCTCATCACAAGGATCCGGGCAAGTACATCTACCGCGCCTACGGGCTCGCGAACTTCGCGCACGACATCCTCTCCGCGGCGCAGCCCGGCCTCATGAAGCACGGGTGCGACGTCAGTCCGCTGCTCTGATCGAAAGCTTCGCTTTCGATCACGTGAGGTACGGCGCTTCGCGCTGAACGCGCGCGGGCCAAGCCCGCGCGCTCTCTGCTGCCGGGCGACTGTTCCCTTCCGTGCGGCGCGCGCAGGCTGCGCGTGCGCGCGTCGCACGGGTTCGCCTGCGGCTAAGCCGGCTTCGCCTGGCTTAGCCTCCGGCTAGGGGCGGTTTCGACGGGTCGGTGCGATCGTGGAGGAAGTCGAGGGCGTCGGCGACGATGCGGAGACGGGCGAAGCGCTCGCGTTGCTGGGGATAGTCGCCGAGCAGGTCCCAGAGCTCGTTCAGCGCTGGTTCGACCTCGCCGTCGGTGCCTTCGAAGAGCGTGTCGACCGCCTGCCGGACCTCGTCTCGGACCTCCGGGGGAACCTCCGCGACTGCGAGCCTCGCTTCGGTCCGCTCCTCGAGCCATTCGGCCGCTTGTCGGTTCGCCTGGTTCCGCCTCCAGGCGTGGAAGAAGGTCGTCACTGGTTTCCCATCGGCTGTCCGCACGGTCGCGCGTCTACCCTGTTCGCGTGAACATCGCAGCACGCGTCGAAGATTTCATTCGGCGTTACGACTTGATCCCGCAGCGAGGCGAATTGACCTGCCTCGTCTCAGGGGGCGCGGACTCGACCTGTCTCTTTCATGTTCTCCGTGACCTGGGTTACAGCGTCTCGGCGCTGCACGTGAATCACGGCCTGCGCGGCGCCGAATCCGACGCCGATGCACGCTTCTGCGCGCAGCGGTTCGGCGCGCAAGTGGTCGACGGGCGCGGCGGCACGTCGGAGGAGGAACTGCGCGCGATCCGGTACTCGTTCGCGACCGACCGGCTGCGCGCGACGGGCCACACAGCCTCCGACCAGGTGGAAACGGTCCTCTACCGGCTCGTCTCGAGTGGCAGCACGAAAGGGATCAAGGCCAGCCGCGAGGACGGCGTCGTCCGCCCGCTGCTCGAGCTGTGGCGGAGCGAGACGGAGGAGTACTGCCGGGCCCACGGGCTGCCGCACCGGACGGACTCGTCGAACGCGGACACGAAGCGCGGGTTGATCCGCTACGAGATCCTCCCGCGCCTGCGCGCGCTCCACCCGGGTGCGGAACGCAACCTCCTCCGGCTCGCACACGGCGAGCCGTCGGCGCTCGACGACCTGCTCGGGTCGACGTCCGGCTCGAAGCGGCTCGACCTGGGCGGCGGAGTCACGGCCGTGCGGGAGTACGAGAGCGTCTGGCTCGAGCGGACGCCGGTCGCGCTCGACGGCGAAGTCCGCTGGGGCGAGTGGCGGATCGCGGCGGACGTGCCAGGGCTTAAGGTACGAGCCTGGCGCGCCGGCGACCGGCTCGCCGGACGGTCGAAGAAGATCCAGGACGTGTTCGTCGACGCAAAGATCCCCCGCTCGGCACGCGAGTCGTGGCCGCTGGTCGTGCGCGGCGACGAGGTCGTCGCGGTGCCGGGGATCGTCGAGGCGGAAGGAGTGCGCAGCGAGCGTGTCGCAGACTGAGCTCGAGCGCGACGTCGCCGAGATCCTCATCGACGAGGATCGGCTCAAGTCGCGCGTGCAGGAGCTCGGTGAGGAGATCTCGGCGGACTACGCCGGCCGCGACCTGCTCCTGATCGGCGTCCTCAAGGGCGCCGTGTTCTTCATGGCCGACCTGATGCGGACGCTGACGATCCCGTGCGAGATCGACTTCATGGCGATCTCCAGCTACGGCGCCCAGACCGACTCCTCGGGGGTCGTCCGCATCCTCAAGGACCTGGACATCAACATCGAAGGCCGCGACGTTCTGGTCGTCGAGGACATCATCGATTCCGGCCTGACCCTCTCGTATCTGATGCGGAACCTCGAGTCGCGGGAGCCCGCCAGCCTCGAGGTCTGCGCCCTGCTGACGAAGCCGGAGCGCCGCGAGATCGACGTCCCGGTCCGGTACATCGGCTTCGAAATCCCCAACCGATTCGTGATCGGCTACGGCCTCGATTTCGCCGAGCGATACAGGAACCTGCCCTACGTCGGCGTACTTCACACGGAGCTGGTCCCCGAAGGCGCCTAGGCGCGCCGAAAATCCCCTCAAATGAGGGCAGTAGCTCAAACCGAGGCTGGTACCCTGCCGAAAGAGGTTTTGTGAACCGGTTCTTCCGTAGCGCACTCTTCCCGCTCGTGATCATCGCAGCGCTCGTCTGGCTGGCGCTGCAGACCCTGGGCGGGCACAGCGGCAAGACCGAGAAGTCCACCTACTCGCAGGTCTACAACCAGATCGTCGAGTGCAACACGATGGAGCATCCCGGCTGCCCGATCCAGGAGGTCGTCTTCACGCCGAACAAGCAAGAGCTCAGCGTGAAGTACAACAACGGCAGCAAGACCAGCGTCCATTACCCGAGCGACCAGGTCGTGCCGGATCTGCAGAAGCAGATGCACGACCACGATGTGCTCTACGACTCCAAGGGCACCGGCTCGTCGCCCTGGTGGTCGATCCTCACGTCGCTGTTGCCGTTCGTGCTCCTGTTCGGCTTCTGGATCTTCCTGATGAATCAGGTGCAGGGCGGCGGCTCGAAGGTGATGTCGTTCGGCAAGTCGCGCGCGAAGCGGATGACGCCGGACTCGCCGAAGATCGGGTTCAAGGACGTCGCGGGCGTGGAAGAGGCGGTCGAAGAGCTCCACGAGATCAAGGAATTTCTCGAGAACCCGAAGAAGTTCCAGGCGCTCGGGGCGCGCATCCCGAAGGGTGTGCTGCTGTACGGGCCGCCGGGCACCGGTAAGACGCTGCTCGCGCGCGCGGTTGCGGGCGAGGCGGGCGTCCCGTTCTTCTCCATCTCCGGCTCCGACTTCGTCGAGATGTTCGTCGGCGTCGGCGCGTCGCGAGTGCGCGACCTGTTCGAGCAGGCGAAGCAGGCGTCGCCGTGCATCGTGTTCATGGACGAGATCGACGCTGTCGGCCGTCATCGCGGCGCCGGCCTCGGCGGCGGTCACGACGAGCGCGAGCAGACGTTGAACCAGCTGCTCGTCGAGATGGACGGCTTCGAGCTGAAGGACAACATCATCCTGATCGCGGCCACGAACAGGCCGGACATCCTCGACCCGGCGCTGCTGCGCCCGGGTCGCTTCGACCGGCAGATCGTCGTCGACCGGCCCGACCGCAACGGCCGCAAGAAGATCCTGGAGGTGCACTCGAAGGGCAAGCCGCTGGCGTCGGAGATCGACCTCGACACGCTCGCCGCCGGCACGCCGGGCTTCACCGGCGCCGACCTTGCCAACCTCGTCAACGAGGCGGCGCTGCTCGCCGCGCGCCGCGGCAAGAAGACGATCGAGCAGGAGGAGCTCGAGGAAGGGATCATGCGCGTGATCGCCGGGCCGGAGAAGAAGACGCGTCTCTTCTCCGAGGAAGAGCGGAAGATCACGGCGTACCACGAGCTCGGACACGCGATCGTCGGCCACTACCTCGACCAGGAGTCCGACGTCCACAAGATCTCGATCATCGGCCGCGGCCAGGCGCTCGGGTACACGATCTCGCTCCCGCGCGAGGACCGCTACCTGACGACGAAGGCGAACCTGATGAACAGCCTCGCGATGACGCTCGGCGGCCGCGCGGCCGAAGAGATCGTCTTCAACGAGGTGACGACGGGCGCAGCAAACGACCTCGAGAAGGTCACCTCGACGGCGAAGCAGATGGTGATGCGCTTCGGTATGAGCGAGAAGCTCGGCCCGCGCGTGCTCGGCCGCAACCACGACATGCCGTTCCTCGGCCGCGAGATGAGTGCCGAGCCCGACTACTCGGAAGAGGTCGCGCGTGAGATCGACGACGAGGTCCGCCGGATCATCGAGGAGGCGCACGGGCATGCGACGAACGTCCTCAAGGAGCACCTCGACGAGCTGCACCGGATCTCGCTGATCCTGATCGAGCGCGAGACTATCGACAAGGACCAGTTCGAGCGGCTGCTCGCCGGCGAGACACAGGAGTCCGTCTTCGACGCCGAGCCGACCAAGGAACCGTCGCCCGAGCCGGCGGACGAGAAGAAGCGCAAGCCGGAACCGAAGACGCGGCCGTTCCCGATCCCGGGTGCGACCATGCAGCCGCCGCCGCCCGAGCCCTCCAAGGGCTAGTCGCCAACGCCGGCCCTCAGCCGGCCTGCCGGGACTTCACCGGTTTGAACTTGGGCTCGTACTTCTTGTTAATCTAGTCCGCCAGTGAACTCGCTCGACAGCGAGCGTTACGAGGTCGCCGTGGTCGGCGCGGGGCAAGCCGGGCTCGCAATCGGCTCCATCCTCGCCAGCCAGGGGCGCCGTTTCGTGATCCTGGAGCGTGGCGGACAGATCGCGCCTGCCTGGCGGCAGCGATGGGACTCGCTCACGCTGTTCACGCCACGGCGCTTCAGTGCACTCGCAGGCCTTGCCTTCCCGGGCGATCCGGACGGGTATCCGACCCGGGACGAGGTGATCTCCTATCTCGAACGCTACGCCGAGACGTTCGGGCTGCCCGTGGCGCTCGACAGTGAAATCAGTGAGCTCGTGCGCGACGGCGAGGCAAGCTTCAGGCTGCAGGTCGACGAGCGGACGATCACCGCCGGCCAGGTCGTCGTCGCGACGGGGCCGTTCCAGACACCGTATGTGCCGGAGGCGGCGGAGCTGCTCGACCCACGCGTCTTCCAGACCCACGCGGTCGGCTATCGACGTCCGGACGACGTGCCGGCGGGCACGACCGTCGTGGTCGGCGGGGGGAACACCGGCTTCCAGATCGCGAAGGAGCTCTCGACGACGCACGACGTCGTGCTCTCCGTCGGGTCGCATCAGAAGCCGCTGCCCCAGCGCCTGCTCGGGCGCGACCTGTTCTGGTGGCTCACGAAGGCGCACATCCTCGACAAGACGGTCGATTCGCGGCTCGGCCGCAAGCTCAGCACGCGCGACACGCTGATCGGCTCGAGCCCACGCAAGCTGAAGAAACGCTACGGCGTCGGCCTGAAGCGGCGGCTCGTCGCGGCCGATGGCCAAACGGTCCGGTTCGAGGACGGCACCGAGCTCGAGGCCGGCGCGATCATCTGGGCGACCGGCTACCGCCCCGACTACTCCTGGATCAAGCTACCGGTCTTCGACGAGCGTGGCCGCCTCCGCCACCGCCGCGGCGTCACAGACGTACCCGGTCTCTTCTTCGTCGGTCTCAGCTGGCAGCACACGCGCGGGTCGGCGCTGATCGGCTTCGTCGGAGACGACGCGGAGTTCATCGGCCGGCGAATCGCCGAGCAGCAGCGCGCGGCGACGGCCGCGGTCGGCGTCGGAGAGAGGCTCTAGCTCTGCACGACTCCTTTCCACGCGAGACCGCCGGTTTGCCCGAGGCGGGGAGGACCCGGCTGGTCGAACTGGGAGACGGCGACGAGTTCGAGCTGGAGATCATCCCCGTGAAGAAGCGAGTCGGCGCTGCCACGGTCCGGATGCTCGCGTACAACGGCTCCGTCCCGGGCCCGACGCTGAAGGTTCCGCAGGGCGCGACCATAACCGTGCATGTCACCAACCGCGGTGACCTCGACGCGACCGTCCACTGGCACGGCCTGCGGCTGGAGAACCGCTACGACGGCACGCACGACACGCAGGCACCGATCGCGGTCGGTCAGACCTTCACCTACCGGGTGCATGTGCCCGATGCCGGTGCGTACTGGTACCACCCGCACATCCGCGAGGACTACGGCC
>DATFTK010000048.1:0-20696 GCA_035262005.1 Gaiellaceae bacterium
CTCCCGGAATAGGGACGCCGCGCCGACGCGGGGCCGCTTACCGGTTGTCGACCAGCTCCGCGACTTCCACGAAGGAGACGCTCGGACTGACGCCGTACAGACTGGCAATCCGTTCGACGAGTTCGTCGCTGAAGAACCCGCGGGCAAGCTCCTCGGACTCCCACAAGTAGACGTTCGTGGCGCGCCGATTCGGCTCGTCGACCGTGAAGGCTTTCTGGCGCAGCCCGGGGAGCGCCTCGAAACGCCCACGAGCCTCGTGCGCGAGCCCTCCGATACGGGCCGAGTCGAATTCGTCGCCGTACTGGAACTCTACGATCACACCGTGCATCTCTTGCGACTCCTTTCTGGCTGGGAAAGGCGAACAGACGCACAACGCGGCCATTTCACGCGTCATTCCCTGACACGGTGCGAGTCCCGGATCGCGACGAGCACCTGTTCCATCGTCGTGTCCGGCGGATCGGCGGACGCCCGCCCATAGATCTCTCCGGCCGCGTGGTGGAAGCCCTCCGGGAGCCCGGCGGCTCCGTAGCTCGCGGCGATCTCCTCCATCTCGCCGACCCAGCGCCAGCCTTTCGTCAGCGCCGACCGAGCAGCGGCAGCCGACCGGTCGGCAAGCTGGGGCAGGGACAGTCGCCACTCCTCGAGCAAGGCATCCTCCACGCCCTCCGCGAGGGCAAGCGCACGTGCCGCGAGCAGGAGGGCCGAGCTCCCCTTCGTCCAACTCGCATACGACATCTTCAGCGCCGAGGCGATACCGGGCTCCGCGGACACGACTCGTGCATCGACGATCGTCCCCCCGAAGAGCTCGGCGACGAGCTCTGCCTCACCGCCGGAGAGGTAGAACCTCGTTGTGCCGGGTGTCTGCGGCGGCGGGCCGATGATCCCGCCGTCGACGAAGCGGTCGACGAGACCCGCGATCGCACGCGCGGTTGCAGGCGAGACCGCGTTCGCGTCGACGTAAAGGCCCTCGAAGCGCTCTGCCTGGCGAGCGACGTCGACCGCGGCGTGCGGCGGGCAAACGGAGAGCAGGACCTCGCAGCTGCGGCACAGCTCGCCGACGTCGCCGACGTTCGTCAGACCCGCAGCCTCGGCCCTCGCCGCCGTCGCTCGGCTGCGCCCGGCCGAAGCCCAGAGCACCGTCTGTCCGCGAGTGCGCAATGCAGCGCCGATCGCCGCGCCCATCTCGCCTGGATGCAGCAGGCCTACCTCCATCGCGCCTACGAGCCGAACGTCTCGCGATACCGCCGGAAGAACGTCGCCTCTGGGAGCATCGCGAGCAGGCTCCTCTGCTCGCCGAGGCGGACGCAGATCGGCGCGTCGCTGTCGATCTCGACGAGCATGTGGCCGTCGACGAGGACCGACGCGGAGACATCCGGAGTGCGGTTGCGGATCTCGAGGTCAAGGCCGCGCGGCACGACGAGCGGACGCACGTGCAACGAGTGCGGCGCGATGAACGTGATCGCCATGGCGTCAAGGCCGCGCACGAGCACCGGGCCGCCGTTCGAGAGGTTGTAGGCGGTCGACCCGGACGGCGTCGAGCAGATCATCCCGTCGCAGGGCTGAACGCCGAGGTCCTCCCCGCCCACCGCCCACCCGAGCTCGACCATGCGTCCCCTGATCGAGCTGAGCACGACGACGTCGTTGACGGCCGAAGCACGCGCGTCGCCCGCTTCGACGTCGAGCGTCGTGAGCTGCACGACCCTGTAGTCCCCGGAGAAGACACGCGCGAGCCCGGACTCCAGCTCGTTCGGCTGAACCGACGCAAGGAAGCCGACACGGCCGAAGTTCACGCCGACGACCGGCACGCGTGTGCCGAGGAAACGCTGCAGCGCGCGCAGCATCGTCCCGTCGCCGCCGAGCACCACCGCGATGTCGGCACCGGTGAGGTCCTCCTCGGGCTCGCCGACTCCGTGCTTCTCGACCTCCTCGTCGGGGAGCAGGAGCTCGACGCCTGCCTCGCGCGCGACCTTCTCGAGCCGCTCGAGCGCCGGCCCGATCGTGACCGGCTTCCCGTGCGTGATCACGGCCGCGCGGCGGACGACGCTACCCGACCGCAGCGGCGATCCGGGCGTCGATGTCGTCGAGGAGGTGCGGGCGCTCACGGTGGACAAGATGGAGGAAGACTTCCCGGTTGCCCTTCGGCCCCGGCAGGCCAGAGTCTACGACCCCCGCCGTTTCCGCCCCCCAAGCCAAGGCGGCCAACGCGATCTCCCGCACGACGCGCCGCCGGACGGCGACGTCGCGGACGACGCCGCCCTTCACCTCCCTCCGCCCCGCCTCGAACTGCGGCTTCACGAGCACGACCGACTCCCACCCGGGGCGAGCGAGCGCAAGCGCCGGCGGCAGCACCAGCCGGAGGCTGATGAAGGAGACGTCGGCGACGACGAGCTCCGGCGCAAACGGCAGCTCGCGCAGCTCCCTCGCGTTGACGCGCTCCAGCACAGTGACGCGCTCGTCGCGACGCACCTTCTCGTGCAGCTGGCCGTAACCGACGTCGAGTGCGATCACGCGCGCTGCGCCACGCTGGAGCAGGACGTCGGTGAAGCCGCCGGTCGACGCGCCGACGTCGAGGCAGTCGCGCTCCTCGGGATCGATGCCGAAGGCAGCCAAGGCGTGCGCAAGCTTGTCCCCGCCGCGCGACACGTACGGCGGCGGCTGCTCGACCTCGAGCCGCGCGCCCTCGTCGACCTGCGTCCCCGGCTTGTCGTAGCCCGGCACGCGGCCGGCGAGCACGAGCGCCTGCGCCTGCGCGCGGCTCTCGGCCAGCCCTTGCTCGACCAGCAGGACGTCGACCCGCTTCTTCACGCAGCCTCGAGCTTGGCCGCCAGCCCCGCAGCAATGCCGTCGAACGCGGGTGTCTGGCGCTCGAGGACAGGATCGAGCTGAATGCGTCCGAGCAACGACACACCGTCCGACCAGATCGCGCGCTCGGAGGCCGCGGGGACGAACACGTCGATGTGCTCGCCACAGTGCGGACAGGAAAGCCCCGCCATGTTCTCGACGCCGCCGAGAATCGGCACGCTCGCAGCCTGGAGGAAGTCGACGAACTTCCGGGCATCGAGATGCGCGACGTCCTGCGGACCGACGACGACCACGGCCCCGGCGAGCGCGACGACACCCACGAGCTGCTGCTGGAGGTCGGCGGTGCCCGGGGGTAGGTCGATCAGGAGCACGTCGAGCCCGTGCCAATCGACCTGTTCGACGAGCTGGCGCAGTGCCGCCCCGAGCAGCGGTGCCGCGAAGGTCAGCGACTGGCGCTCGGCGAGCAGGAAGCCGACCGACATGACCTGCAGGCCATCCCGCTCCACCGGCTGGAGACGCACGTCGCCGCCGCGCCAGAAGTCCCAGCGTTTCGCCTCGCGCTCCCGCTTGAGGTTCAACATCGCCGGGATGTCGGGCCCGTAGAGGTCCGCATCGAGCAGACCGACGTTCCACCCCCGTCGGCGCAGCGCGAACGCGAGGTGGAGCGTGACGGTCGACTTGCCGACTCCGCCTTTGCCGCTGCCGACGGCAACGACGTGGCGGGCGGCCGCCGTGCTCACGACGTGCGCGTCGCGAGCCCGTCGACGATGTCCTCGAGCACCGAGGTGTCGGCGGGAACGTCTGCGAGCGCCGCGCGTGCACGCGCCGCAGCCTCGTCCGCCAGCCTGCGTGCGCCGTCCGGCCCGTGCGCGAGCACATAACCGTCGCCGTCGAGGATGTCGTCGACGATCTGGAAGAGCAGGCCAAGCTCGTCGCCGAACGCGCGCCACGCCGCCTGGTCGCGCTCGGGCACTTCGGCGACCCACAAAGCGGCCCCGACCGAGGCCGCGAACAGGCACCCCGTCTTGAGCTTGTACAGTGTCGCCTCGTCCGGCGCGGTGGCGGTGACGTCGAGGTACTGGCCGCCGATCATGCCGAGCGTCGCGTGCGCGAGCTCGCGGCCGACCTGCGGGAAGGGATACGAGAGCGCGAGCCGGAACGCCTCCGCCAGCAGCGCGTCGCCGGCGAGCACGGCGACGGCCTCGCCGAACTCCGACCACGTCGAGGCGCGGCCTCGGCGCTCGGCGTCGTTGTCGAGGGCCGGCAGGTCGTCGTGAACGAGCGAGAAGGCATGGACGAGCTCGAGCGCCGCGCCGGCCGGCAGCGCACGCTCCGCCTCTGCCCCGGCGGCTTCAGCGGTCGCGAGGCAGATCACGCCGCGAACGCGCTTGCCGCCGACGAGCGCGTAGCGAACCGACTCCGCTTGGCCGTGCAGCTCCGGCGTCAGCGCCAGCTCGGCGAGGTAGTCCTCGACGAGCGCGCGGAGCTCGTCAGGCTTCCGCATCGGTCTCGGCCTCGCGCTTCGCGCGCTGCAGCTCCTCCTCGATCGCCTTGCTCAGCTCCGCCAGCTCGGTCAGGACGTCGAGCGCGCGCTCTGCGTCGTCTGTCTGCGACAGCTGCTCCAGCTCGGCGCGAGTCTTCTCGAGCCGCGCGAGCAGCTCCTCGGCCCGCGCGAGCGATTCCTCGGCGCTCATGTGACGCGCTCCCTCACGATGCGCCCAAGGATGCCGTTTACAAGCCGTGCGGCGTCGTCGGTGGCGTAGCGCTTCGCGAGCGTTACCGCCTCGTCGATCGCCACCTCGTCTGGAATCTCGTCGCCGTCGAGCTCGTAGAGGGCGATCCGGAGGATGTTGCGCTCGATTGCGCCGAGCCGATCGGCCGTCCAGCCCTCCGATGCCGCAGTGATCCGCTCGTCGAGCTGCGGTGCCTGCGCGGCGACCTCATCGGCCGTCGTCCTGGCGAACTCGTCGACCTCACCTTCGTAGAGCGACGCGATCGGCTGCCCCGTGACGTCCCACTGGTACAGCAGGAAGAGCGCGGTGCGGCGTCCCGCGCGGCGGCTGCTCACTCCACCGCCTCGACGGAGACGTCCACGGCGTCGACCTCGACACCGCACATCGTCGTGAGCGCATCGGCGACCCGCTCCTGCACGGTTCGCGCCAGCGGCGGCAGCACGAGCCCGTAGCGCGCCGAGAGCTCGAGCCGCACCTGCGCGTGGCCGTCGGCAACCTCGATCTCCAGCCGCCGGCGTCCGCGTCGCACCTCCACCCCGGTCACGGACTCCGCGGCCTGCACGACCAGCTGCGTCATCGCCGCCGGCGTGACCGTCACGGAGCCGCGGTCGCCCGCGATCACGTAACTCACGCCGTCCCCACCGCCGCAAGCTCCTTCTGGTCGAGGAAGCTCGTCGAGTACCGACCGCTCCGGAACTCCTGGCTCGCGACGATCTCCGCGGCGAGGTCGCGTGTGGTCGCGATGCCCCGCAGCTCGAGCTCGCCGAGTGCGCGCAGCGTGCGCTCGACCGCGAGGGGGCGCGTCTCGTCCCAGACGATCAGCTTCGCCACGAGCGAGTCGTAGTACGGCGGGACGACTGCCCCCTCCTCGATGTGCGTGTCGAGCCGGACGCCGGGGCCGAGCGGCGCCTTGAACCGCTCGATCACGCCGGGCGACGGCGCAAACCCGTGCAGCGGGTCCTCCGCGTTCAGCCGAACCTCGATCGCGTGCCCGCGGCGCACGGCACGGCCGGTCGCGTGCAGGTTCTCGCCGGCTGCAATCCGGAGCTGCTCGCGCACGATGTCGACGCCGGTCACGAGCTCGCTGACGGGATGCTCGACCTGGAGGCGTGCGTTCAGCTCGATGAAGTGGTACGAGCCGTCGGGAGCGAGCAGGAACTCGAACGTGCCCGCATTGAGGTATCCGATCGCCCTGCAGGCGCGGGCGACGTCGTTCTCCATCGCCTCGCGCGTCGCCTCGTCGAGCGCCGGTGACGGCGACTCTTCGATCAGCTTCTGGTGGCGTCGCTGGATCGAGCATTCGCGCTCGCCGAGCGTGAGCACCCCGCCGTCGGCGTCGCACAGGACCTGAATCTCGACGTGGCGCGCAGGGAGCACGAGCTTCTCGAGGTAGATGCTCCCGTCGCCGAAGGCCGCCTGCGCCTCCGCGCTCGCGCGCGCGAAGGCCGCGTCGAGCTCGTCCGCCGACATCACGACGCGCATTCCCTTGCCCCCGCCACCGGCGGCGGCCTTGAGCAGCACCGGATAACCAATCTCTACGGCAGAAGCGCGGATCGTCTCGAGCGCCCCGGATTCGGCGCCGGGGACGAGCGGCACACCCGCGGCCGCCAGCTCGCGCTTGGCCTCGACCTTGTCGCCCATCCTCGCCATCACGTCCGCATCCGGGCCGATGAAGACGAGATCGTTGTCCTCGCAGGCGTGGACGAACTCGGGGTTCTCCGAGAGGAAGCCGTAGCCGGGATGGACCGCCTCGCAGCCGGTCGTCTCCGCCGCGGCGACGACCGACGGGATCTTCAGGTAGCTCTCGGCGGCCGACGGCGGGCCGATGCAGATCGCGCGGTCGGCAAGGCGCGCGTGGAGGGCGCCGGCGTCGGCAGTCGAGTACACCGCGACCGCCTCGATGCCGAGCTCGTGCAGCGCGCGGATGACGCGGACCGCAATCTCTCCGCGGTTCGCAACGAGCACGCGCGAAAACATGCCTAAAGAGCGTCGCCGGACATCGCTTGCGATGTCCGCACTAGAGCGTGCGCCGGCTTGCCGGCGCATGCGGCTTGACCACAATGGCCGGGAGTTGGACGCCTGAACCCTCCATTACAAGGCGTCGAGCGGACGTTCGGAGACCGGCTCGAGCTCGAACAGGAGCTGGCCGAACTCGACCGGCTCGGCGTTCTCGACGAGGATCGCGCGCACGATCGCATCGACGTCGGCCTTCACCTCGTTCATGAGCTTCATCGCCTCGAGGATGCAGAGCGTCTGACCGGCCGCGACGGGCTGGCCCTCCTCGACGAACGGCGGCGCGTCGGGCTGCGCGGCGCGATAGAAGGTTCCGACCATCGGCGCCTCCACGCGGACGAGCCCGTTGGTGGACGGGAGTGCCGCCGGCATCGCCTCCTCGTCGAGCGGCGCGAGCGGCGCGTCATCCGTCGCCGCCTCCACCGGTGTGCCCTCGTCGGTCCGCCGAACCGAGACTCGCATGCCGGACTCCTCGATCGTGACTTCGCCGATGCCCGTCTCCTGCACGATCCGCACGAGCTCGCGGATGCGCTCGGCGCGTGCCTGGTCGATTCCCCCGGCGGCGAGCGTCTCCTCGCCTGAGGAGCGGCCGCGAATCGTGCGCAGGAGCGGTTCCGCATCCTCGCCGAAGAGGCCCAGCAGAAGCAGCTCCTCCTCGCTGGAGGCAAGCCCTTCCGCCTGCGCGCGCACCTCCTGCAGCCCCAGTGCCATGACGTCCTCGGCGGACTCCGGATCGGCCGTGAGCGCGACCGCCCGCTGGATGTTCTTGTCGATCGGCGCCGGCGGCGTTCCGAGCCTCCCCTCGACGAGCCGGCGCACCTCGTCGACGACGACGGAGTAGCGGCTGGCTGACAGGACGTTGAGCAGCGCCTGCGAGCCGAGCACGTGGCCGATTGGCGATGCGAGTGGCGGGTAGCCGACCTCCGCGCGGATCCGGACGAGCTCGTCGATTGCCTCGTCCAGCCGGTCGGCCGCACCCTGTGCGCGCAGACTCGACTCGAGCGCCGCGACGAGGCTGGCCGGCAGGTCGTGCTGCGCGGCGCGCACGGCGATGCGCGGTGCGAGCGGGGTGACGGGCTCGTCGCCGATGAACTCGTCGACGACGTCGGAGGCCTCCCACAGCGCCGACACGTCGACGTTGCACTCGAGCCCGAGGCCGGTCAGCGCCTCTGTCAGCGATTCGCCGGAGACGCGGTGCAGGGTCAGCGCAATCGGGAACACCGCGCAGGCGATCAACTCCGCGCCGGCGCGAGCCGCCTCGAGCGCCGCGGCGAGCGCGTTGCCGCCGGAGCCCTGGCAGTAGATCCCGATCGGAAGCTTGGTCGTCTCGCGTAGCCCGGTCACGAGCTCGCGGGCTCGATGCGGCTGGAGCGACCCGGTCGGATCGTGCAGGAGGATGCGCGCCGCGCCGAGACTCGGCAACTCGCGCGCCTGCTCCATCAGCGGATCGGTCTCGCCCGTGCGGCCGGGGCTGTAGACGAGCCCCGCCTCGAACTCGCCGCCCGCCTGTGCGACCGCGTCGGCAGCTTCGCGCAAGTTGGAGACGTCGTTGAGCGGGTCGTGGAGCCGGAAGACGTCGATCCCGTTCGCCGCGGCCGACGAGATGAACCGGCGGATGAAGTCGTCGTCCACCGGGCGCGAGCCGACGAGGAAGCGGCCGCGCAGTGCGAGCCCAAGCGGCGTGTCGACCCGGGCCTTCAGCGAGCGGACGCGCTCCCACGGGCTCTCGATGCCGCGTCGGACGGCGCTCTCGAAGCAGCCGCCACCGGAGACCTCGAGGTAGGCGAAGCCCGCGCCGTCGAGGATCTCGGCAATCCGCAGCTGCTCGGCCGTCGGGAGGCGCCCAGCAAGCGGCTCCTGCCCGAGCAGCCGGACGGTCGTGTCCGCCAGACCCGGCATGCGGGGAGCCTAGCGCCGCTGCACCGGTAGGTTTCGCCAATGGAAGTACAGGAGCTACGCCCGGGCCTCTGGCGCTGGACGGGCGAGCATCCTGAGTGGGAGCACGCCGAGCAGTGG
Organism: Gaiellaceae bacterium; assembly: GCA_035262005.1. GTDB lineage: Bacteria > Actinomycetota > Thermoleophilia > Gaiellales > Gaiellaceae > 3-1-20CM-4-69-9. The sequence goes on from DATFTK010000048.1 coordinate 8,565, forward strand.
GGCCCCGAGGTCGGCTCCGTCTACGCGGAGCTCGAGGAAGCCGTCGTCGTCGTCGACCCGCTCGTCCCCACGGACGGCGAGCAACGCTTCTGGGAAGCGCTCGATCGCGACGTCGAACGCGCCGGGCGCCCGCTCCACGTACTGCTGACGGTGCACTGGCACGAGCGCAGCGTGGCGGCTGTGCTCGACCGCTATCACGCGACGCTGTGGCGTCCCGAGGAGAAGGGTGAGCTGCCGAAGGGCGTTCACGCGGAAACGGTGCACGGCGGCGACTGGGCAGAGGCACTCTTCTTCCTCGAGCCCTACCGCACGCTCGTCGCGGGCGACCTCCTGATCGAGCGCGACGAGCACCTCGAGCTGCCGATCGACTGGTTTCCCAAGGACGAGCGCGAGTGGGCCGAGCGTGAGCTCAAGCCCGACCTGCGCCGGCGGCTGGCGGCGCTCCCGGTCGAGCTCGTGCTCGTCTCGCACGGACAGCCGGTACTGCACGGCGGTGCCGCCGCGCTGGAGCAGGCGCTCGGCGCGACTTGAGCCAGGGCGACAGCGTCGTCTATCGCCGACTCGTCGCGGACGAGCTCGAGCGGCTTGGAGAGATCGACCGAACCGAACAGATCGACACGCTCTACGTCCAACGCGGGCGGGAGCTGGAGGAACGGACGGGCGGCGACTGGAGCGCCCCGGCGTGGTTCGCCGAGGGAACGGGCGAGCACTCGGTCGCGCACCAGATCGGCGAGTGCAGGCGGCAGCTCGCGGGCGGAGGCATTGCGCTCGGCGCATTCGCCGACGAACGCCTCGTGGGCATCGGGATCATGACTCCACACATCCGTCCCGGCATCGCCCAGCTGGCGTTCCTGCACGTCAGCGCCGGGTATCGCGGCGGTGGAGTCGGCGGCCGCCTCAGCGATGCGCTCGAGGAGCTCGCGCGCGAGGCCGGCGATACCACGATCGTCGTGTCCGCGACGCCGTCGCTCAACACCGTTCGGTTCTACCGTCGCAGGGGCTTCGAGCCCACGAGCAGCCCACTGCCGGAGCTCTTGGAGCTGGAGCCCGAGGACGTGCACATGGAGAAGGCGCTCTAGGTCAGGCGCGCGAGATGTAGCGCTTCTCCCGCGGATCGACCTTGATCCGGTCTCCGGTGTTGACGAAGAGCGGCACCTGCACCACGGCGCCGGTCTCGAGCGTCGCCGGCTTCGTCACGTTCGAGACGGTGTCGCCCTTCACGCCCGGCTCGGTCTCCGAGACCGTCAGCTCGACTGAGGCCGGGAGCTGCACCCCGGACGGCTCGCCGTTCACGACCAGCATCTGGACGGAGCTCGACGGCTGCATGAACTCGAGCGCATCCTCGACGACGCTGTGCGGTAGCGACGTCTGCTCGTACGTGTCCTGGTCCATGAACACGACCTCGTCGCCGGCGTCGTAGAGGTACTGCATGTCCTTCGTCTCCGTCCTGATCCGCGAGAACTTCTCGCCGGCGCGGAAGGTGCGGTCGACGACCGCGCCGCTGCCGAGGGACTTGAGCTTCGTACGGACGAACGCCCCGCCCTTGCCGGGCTTCACGTGCTGGAACTCGACGATCCGCCAGACGCCGCCGTCGAGCTCGATGTGCATCCCGTTCTTGAACTGGTTCGTGTTGACGGTCTCCGCCATCGCTCCAGAAAGCTAGCCGACCGTGATCAGGTCTTTGCGGAACCCGGTGAAGTTGTCGACGCCGCCTTCGGTGACCGCCACGTCGTCCTCGATGCGAATCCCGAAACGTCCCTCCAGGTAGACCCCCGGCTCGACCGTCACGACGTTGCCGGTCTCGAGGGTGTCGGTCGACTCCGTCGACATCCGCGGAGACTCGTGCACCTCGAGGCCGAGCCCGTGTCCGAGCCCGTGGCCGAAGGTGCCGGCGAACGGGGTCTCGTCGACGACGCGCCGTGCCGCCGCGTCGGCCTCGACACCGGCAAGACCGGCGCGAATCACCTCGAGTGCTGCCTGCTGGGCGGCGAGGACGACGGCGTACGCCTCGTCGACCTCGTCGTCGACCGGGCCGGTGACGAAGGTCCGCGTGTAGTCCGAGGTGTAGCCGTCGACCGTGCAGCCGGTGTCGATCACGACGGTCTCGCCCACGCGGATCTCGCGTGAGCCTGCGCGCGCGTGCGGCCGCGCCGCATTCGGGCCGGACGCGACGATGCTCTCGAACGCGAGCTCTCCGCCCTCCTCGTGGAAGAGCTCCGCGATCCGCCACGCGATGTCGAGCTCGGCCCGCCCGACGAATCTCTCGCCCACGAGGCGCTCGAACATCCGGTCGGTGATCTCGCACGCCTGCCTGATCGTCGCGAGCTCGCGCTTGTCCTTCACCGCGCGCAGCCGCTCGACCAGTCCGCGTCGCGGCGCCGGCTCGATCGCGCCGGAGCCGAGCGCCTGCCAGCCCGCATACGACATGTAATCGGCCTCGAATCCGACGGGGCCCGACAGCCGGCCCGCGAGGTCGGCGAGCAGCCCGCGCTTCGTCTCCTCGAAGCGGACGCCCTCGACGGAGCGCGCCGCCTCCGCATAACGGAAATCGGTGAAGAGGCGGACGCCGTCGAGCTCGACGAGCAGCGCCGCATTCGAGCTCTTGAAGCCCGAGAGGTAGTACACGTTCGTCGGATTCGTGACGAGGAGCGGCTCCTCGAGCGCCTGGCTCAGCCGGTCGACGCGCTCGCTCACGACGATGCCACCAGAAACTCCAGCGCCTCGCGGTACCCGTCGGGGCCCTTCCCGATCACGCGCCTCGCGGCGAGGTCGGACAGCACCGAGTGCTTCCGCCAGTCCTCGCGTGCCTCGATGTTCGAGAGGTGTACCTCGACGATCGGCGCGTCGAGCAGCTCGAGGGCGTCGCGGATCGCGTACGAGTAGTGGGACCACGCACCGGGATTCGCGATGACGCCGTCCGCCCAGTCGAGCGCGTCGTGGCACCAATCGACGTACTCGCCTTCGTGGTTCGTCTGCCGGCAGCGAACGTGACAGCCGAGCTCTGCAGCCCACTCGTAGATGCGGGTCTCCAGCTCCGAGAGCGACAGGCCGCCGTAGAGCGCCGGGTCACGGCGTCCGAGCACGTCGAGGTTGACCCCGTTCAGGACGACCACCTGCATGGCGCGGGACTCTACTCGGCGATCAGCTCGTCCAGCGCCGAGCGGACCTCGGCCTCGGGACGTGCCTCGACGACCGGCCCCTCGGCGCCAAGCAGCACCAGGCGCAGCTCGCCGCCGCGCGCTTTCTTGTCGCGCTGCAGGGCCGACCAGGCCCGGTTCCGATCGACGCGAACCGGCGTCGGCGCGAGCACGTGCTCGACGACGTCCGTCTGACGCCCCGACAGGCGCAGCGCGGCGAGCAGCCCGAGCGCGACGGCCCGACCGTGCGTCACGTCGTCGTAGCCGGCCGCGGCCTCGAGCGCGTGCGCGAACGTATGCCCGAGGTTGAGGACGGCGCGCTCGCCCTCGTCGTGCGGATCGCGCAGGCAAAGGGCCGCCTTGTAGGCGGCACACCGCTGCACGAGCTGCGGCAGCGGTAGCTCCCAGAACTGCTCGCCGGCGAGCAGACCCGTCTTCACGACCTCCGCCATCCCCTCGAGCCGCTGCTCCTCGGCCAGGGTCTCGAGCGTCGCCGGATCGACGACCGCCCGCGCCGGCCAATGGAACGCTCCGGCCAGGTTCTTGCCCTGCGCTAGGTCGATCGCCGTCTTGCCGCCGATCGCCGCGTCGACCTGGCCGACCAGCGTCGTCGGCACCGCGACCCAGTCGACGCCGCGGAGGTACGTCGCGGCGACGAAGCCGGCGACGTCCGTCGTGCTCCCACCGCCGAGTGCGGCCACGACGCCGCCGCGGTCGAGCCGCAGCTCGCCCCACAGCCGCTCGACGACGCCGGCTGTCTTCGCCGCTTCACCCTGCGGCACCTCGTGCACCGAGGCCAGCCGCTGACCCAGCGCGATCTGCGCGGCCGCGCCGTGGATGCCGCCGACGTGCGGGTCGGAGACGAGAGCGACCGCGCCGTCGCCGGGGACGAGCGAGCCGAGCTGCTCGACCGCACCGAACCGCACGAGCACGCCGGCTGCGGCAAGCACCGCGTCGTCGAGGTTGTCGGCGCGGGCGTCGGCGACCTCGTCGTAGAGCTCGCCGCGGCGCTCGTAAAGCGCGTGGAACTCCGACTCGTCCCGCGCAAGCGGACGACCGCTCCCGGCGCTGCGTTCCCACGCCGTCGCGGGATCGACCTCGAGCCGCACGGTGAAGGCGCGCTCGCGCAGCTCGTTCCGGATCGACGCCGTCTGCACCGCGCCGCCGCCGAGCGCGATCACGGCCGGGTCCGGGAGGCGAAGCGCCGCAATCGCGTGGCCCTCCTCCTGCAAGCGGAACGCCGCCTCGCCGCGCTGCTCGAAGAACTCGGGGATCGTCGTCCCGAGGTCCTGCTCGAGATCGCGGTCGAGGTCGATGAACGGTCGGCCCAGACGCCTGGCGACTTCGGGCCCGAGCGTGGACTTGCCCGCGCCCATGAAGCCGACGAGCGCGAGGTGCCTGCCTAGGGCGTGCGTGGCTGCCAGTCCAACCGCTCCAGGTACGCGCTGTACGCCGCGACGAAGTCGGCGAGCGCGTCGCCGCCGAACTTCTCACGCGCCGCCGCGGCGAGCTCCCACGCGACGCACGCCTCGGCGACGACGGCGAGCGCCTCGACCGCAGCGGTGTCGCTGCGCTCCACCAGCGCCTCGCCCGGCTCGCCCGTCTTCAGGTCGACGGAGCCGAGCGGCTGCATCAGCGTCGGCAGCGGCTTCATCGCCGCACGCACGACGATGTCCTCGCCGTTCGACACGCCGCCCTCGATTCCGCCTGCGTGGTTCGTCTCGCGGAAGAGGCCACGCTCGTCGCGCCGGATCTCGTCGTGCGCCTCGGACCCACGGCGGCCGGCCAGCGCGAACCCGTCGCCGATCTCGACGCCCTTGACGGCCTGCGTTCCCATCAGCGTCGCGGCGAGCCGGGCGTCGAGTCGATCCTCCTTCGTCGCGTACGAGCCGAGGCCGGGCGGCACTCCAAGCGCGCGGACCTCGACGACGCCGCCGACCGTGTCGCGGTCGGCACGCGCGGCGTCCACGCGCTGCTCGAGGTCGTCGTCGAGCACCCGCCCTTCGACCGTGACGCCGACCTCGCGCAGGAGCGCCTTCGCGACGGCGCCTGCCGCCACGACGGCCGCCGTGTGACGCGCGCTCGCACGCTCGAGCGCGTCGCGCACGTCGGCGAGCCCGTACTTCAACGCTCCCGCGAGGTCGGCGTGTCCCGGCCGCGGGAGCGTGACCGGCCTTACACCCTTCCCCGCCGGCTCGCCTTCGGGCGGCCAGGGGCTCATGCCCCACGCCCAGTTCGTGTGGTCGCGGTTGCGGACGACGAGGGCGAGCGGCGTCCCGAGCGTGCGTCCGTGCCGCAGCCCCGCGAGCACTTCCACGGCGTCCGACTCGATGCGCTGGCGCGGGCTGCGGCCGTAGCCCTCCTGCCGGCGCCGGAGGTCGGCGTCGATCGCGTCACGTTCGAGCACGAGGCCGGCGGGCAGTCCGGTCACGATCGCGACGAGCGCCGGGCCGTGCGACTCGCCGGCGGTGACCAGCCCCAGTACCATCACGCGGAGCGTACTGCGGCGCGCATGACGTCAACCGGTGCGGGCACCCCGGTCCAGAGCTCGAACCCGGCCGCACCCTGCGCGACGAGAACGTCGAGCCCGTCGAGCACCCGTGCGCCGCGCCGCTCCGCCGCGCGCGCGGTCGCCGTGGCGGGGTACGGCAGGTCGACGAGCGTCTGACCCGCCGAGAGCTCGGCGAGCACCTGCTCGCGCTCGGACGTCGCGTTGACGACGAGGTCGATGCCGTCCACCTCCGGCGGCCACGCTCCGCGGCGCGAGAAGCGACGCGCATCCGGCAGCGCGGCGGCAAAGGCCGCCGCGACACCGCCGTCGCCGAGGATTGCGGCTCGCGCGTACTCGAGGCCGTCGAGGATCGCGGCGTCGGTGCTCGTGGCGTGCAGACGGCCGTCCCGGACGAGAAGCGTGTTGACGGACTCGGTGTCCGCTTCGACGAGACGTGCGACCGCGAGCTTGTGAGGCGTCGTCACGTTCGCGCCCGCGAAGCCGAGCGCGACGAGCCCGCGGAGCGCGTCCTCGAGCGCGTCGGCGGAGACTCGCAGGGCGACGTAGGTCCAGGCGAGCCCCCGTGCCGCGAAGGCGGCGTTCTGCATCACGGGAGAGAGCGAGGCGGAGACCGGATCGCCGAGCAGTGCGACGATCACGGCCCGCCGTAGCCGTGCGCCGCGGCGTACTGCTGGAACGCCTTGTAGCTCGCGGTGAAGAAGTGGTGCTTCTTGTCCGGCTTGCGCACGAAGTAGAGGTAGTTGACGTGCGCGGGATGGGCCGCGGCCTGCAGCGACGCGAGCCCTGGGTTTGCGATCGGCGTCGGCGGCAGCCCTTGCCGGTTGCGCGAGTTGTACGGCGAGTGGCTCTGGAGCTGCGACTCGTGGATCGACTCCGTCGGCGGGATGTTCAGGCCGTAGCGCAGCGTCGCGTCGATGCCGAGCGGCATGCGAGCGTGCAGCCGGTTGTAGATCACGGCGGCGACGAGCTGGCGCTCGTCCGGTGAGAGCGTCTCCTTCTCGACCATCGACGCGATGATCAGCACGTCGTACGGTGTGAGCCGCTTCGAGCGCGCGTAGGTCAGGTCGAGCCTCTGCCAGTTCTGGCAAAACGCGTCGAGCTGCTCTGTCACGAGCTCGGCGGACGTCGTCTGCCGGAAGAACTCGTACGTCGCCGGGAAGAGAAAGCCCTCCATCCGCTTGACCTTGGCGCCCGGCTTGAAGCACGCGGGAATGCGCGTTGCCCGCGTGGCGGCGAGATACGTGCGCTTCGCGAGCGTCACATGCTGGTGCCGCTCACGCTGCGCGATCTTGGCGACTGCGGCGACGCGGGCCGCCATCTGCTCTCGCGTGAACCCCTCCGGGAAGACGATGTGGAACGGTTTCGGCATCGCGATCACCGTCTCGACGGTGCCGGTCGCGGTCGTGCGCGTCACGGTGCGATAGACGAGCGTGCTCGAGCTCGTCGTCGGCGGCAGCGAGCTCGCGTTGCTCCCGCCGCCGATCGCTGCGACCGCGAGCCAGCCGAGCCCGCCGAGGAGCAGGAGCAGGACGCCCAGCGCGAGGAGGCGTCGCCGCGTGACTTTGCGCCGATCGGGCCGCTCCGGCGGCCGGCCCTGGCGCGGCGGGATTACGCCCTGGCGCTCGCCCACACCAGGTAGCTCGTGAGGAGATGGGCGGCCGCAAGCGCGTCCTCCTCGGCCGAGGCATGCGCCATCTGTTCCGCGAGGTTCGTCGTGAAGCGCTCGTCGAACGGCACCACCTCGATGCCGCTGGCCGAGGCGAGGGCATCGATGAAGGCCTGCGCCTCGCGCGCCTGCTCGCCGAATTCGCCGCGGAGCGTGAGCGGCATCCCGACGACCACCCGGTCGACCTCGTGCTCTCGGATCAGCTCGACGATCCGCGGAATGTTCCCGCCGGCGACGACGCCGACCGGCCGCGCGATCGTCCCGGTCGCGTCCGACACCGCGACGCCTGTGCGGGCCCGGCCGTAGTCGAGCGCCAGCACCTTCACTTCAGAGCGGCGGCGACCGCCTGCTTTCCCGCCTCGAGCGCGTCGCGCAACCCGTCCGGGTTCTTGCCGCCGGCCTCGGCAAGCGTCGGCCGCCCGCCGCCGCCGCCCCCGATGTGGCGACCGAGCTCGCGGACGAGCTGCACGGCGTCGAGCCCTCTCCCGACCAGCGAGTCGTCGAGGTTCACGACGAGGTAGGCGCGCCCGTCGTCGACGGAGCCGACGATCACGCCGGCGGCGTGCTCCTGCCGGCGCACGCGGTCCGACAGGTCGCGGAGCGCGCCGCCCTTCGCTCCTTTCGCCTCGACGAGAACGACGTCGCTCTCCCGCTCGACGATCGTGAAGTCCGCCTGCGCCGCCTGCTTCGGCTTGCGCGCCTCCTTGCGTGCGTGCTCGAGCTCGCGCCGCAGGTCCTCCGCCTCGTGGCGTGCCCCGTGGAGCAGCGCGTACGCCTCGGCCGACGTCACCGCCTCGATGCGGCGCGCGCCCGCGCCGACCGACGCCTCGGACAGGATCACGAACGGCCCGATCTCCGCCGTCCACCGCACGTGCGTGCCGCCGCAGAGCTCGCGCGAGTAGCCGGGGATCTCGATCACGCGGACCTGTTCCCCGTACTTCTCGCCGAACAACATCATCGCGCCGAGCTTGCGCGCCTCCTCGATCGGCGTCACGAACGCGTGCACGGGCAGGTTCTCGAAGATCTTCTCGTTGACGCGCCGCTCGATCTCCACGCGCTCCTTCACGGTGAGCGCCTGCGGATGCGTGAAGTCGAAGCGCAGCTTGTCGGGACGTACGGCCGAACCTGCCTGCCGCACATGGTCGCCGAGAACGTCCTGCAGCGCTTTGTGCAGGAGGTGAGTCGCGGTGTGGTTCGCCATCGTCGGGAAGCGCTGCGACCACGCGACGAGCGCGCGCACGCGGTCGCCTTCGGCAAAGCCGCTGCCCTCGAACACGAGCACCTGGTCGTCGCCCTCGAGCCGGATCGCCTCGAGCAGAGCCGCCTCCGCCCCGCTCTCCTCGTGGATGAGCACGCCCTGATCGGAGACCTGTCCACCGCCGGCGGCGTAGAACGGCGACTCGTGGAGCTTCACCTCGAAGGTGCCGTCACCGCGGTCGTAGAGCGCGGAGATCGCCGTCAGGACGTCCGTCTTCTCGTAGCCGACGAAGTCGGTCTTCGGGCCCTCGACGGTGAACTCTGCGGTCGAGCCCGCCGCGCGCGAGCGCTCGCGCTGCTCCTCCATCAGGTGCGTGAACTCCTCGTCGTTGACGCCGAGGCCGCGCTCGCGCGCGAGCTCCTGCGTCAGCTCGAGCGGGAACCCGTACGTGTCGTGCAGCCGGAACGCGTCGTCGCCGGAGATGTCGCCGCCTTTCTGTGCGACCTCCTCGAACAGGCGCAGCCCGCGCGCGAGCGTCTGGCCGAAACGCTCCTCCTCGGCGGACAGGATCCGGTGGATCTCGTCGCGGTGCTCTTCGAGCTCGGGGTAGCCGGACGCCATCTGCTCGATCACGACGTCCGCGAGCCGCGCGAGGTACGGCGCCTCGAGCCCGATGCGGTTCCCCTGCTGGACGGCGCGGCGCACGATCCGACGCATGACGTAGCCCCGGCCCTCGTTCGCCGGCGAGATGCCGTCGACGGCGAGAAACGTCATCCCGCGACCGTGGTCGGCGAGGATGCGGTGCGCCTTCGTCGCCTCAGGCGAGTCGCCGTAGGCGACGCCGCTCTCGTCGGCGATCCAGTGCATGATCGCCTGGTAGCCGTCGGTCTCGTAGACCGACATCACGTTCTGGATGACCGCGGCCGTGCGCTCGACGCCCATGCCCGTGTCGACGTTCTGCATCGGCAGCGGGGTGAGCCTCCCGTCGGCGTGCAGCTCGAACTCCATGAAGACGAGGTTCCAGAACTCGAGGAAGCGCTCGCAGCGCGTGCAGCCCGGCTGGCAGTCCGGCTGGCCGCAGCCGTGCTCCTCGCCCCAATCCCAATGCATTTCCGTGTCGGGGCCGCACGGGCCGACCCAGTTGCCCTCCACTGCAGCACCCGGCCAGAAGTTCTCGACCGCAGGAAGCAGCACGATGCGCTCGACCGGCTGTCCCATTGCCTGCCACTTGGTGTATGCCACCTCGTCCTCACCCAGGCCGAGCTCCGCGTCGCCTGCAAACACGCTCACCCAGAATCGCTCCGGGTCGAGCTTCAGGTGCTCGAAGACGAACTCCCACGCGAGCTCGATCGCGCCCTCCTTGAAGTACTGGCCGAACGAGAAGTTCCCGAGCATCTCGAAGAACGTCAGGTGCGACCCGTCGAGGCCGACCTCGTCGATGTCCGGCGTCCGGAAGCACTTCTGCACCGTCGTCAGCAGCGGCGCCGGCGGCTGCTCGCGGCCGAGGAAGAACGGCATCAGCGGCTGCATCCCCGCCGTCGTCAGCAACGTCGACCGGTCGTCCGCGCGCGGGATCAGCGACGCCGACGGCCGGAACGTGTGCCCCTTCGACTCGAAGAAGGCCCGGTAACCCGCGCGCAACTCTGCGGAGCTCCTCACGGGGCTTGATGGTACTTCCGGGCCACGAAGACAGTGCTGTGGCGCCGGACCCGCAGCGGCTCGCCGAGCGGCGGCATGCGAACGAGCGAGCCGAGCGCCCGCCAGCTCGCGGCGAAGCGGCGGATCGTCCCGTCGTCCATGACCACGAACCCCCTTGCGTCGCGCCGCCCGACTGCCGCGAAGTGCCGATGCAGGACCTCCGCGCCGTTGTCGCTGCGAAACCGGAACTCGCCGATCGCGCTGGCACGTTCCGCCAGCGTCCAGAGCTCCTGCAGGTGCTCGACCGAGTTCGTGACGGCGACGAGCACCCCCTCGGGCTTGAGCACGCGAGCGAGCTCGGCAAGCCCACGGTCGAGATCGGGGACGTGGTAGAGCATCCAGGCGGCGACCGCGACGTCGAACTCGCCCTCGTCGAACGGCAGGTCCTGCACGTCGCCGACGCGCGCGTCGATTCCCCGCGCGCGTTGCTCCGCGACCATTCCCTCCGATTGATCGACGCCGACCAGCTCGACGTCCAGCCGGCTCACGATGCGCTCGGCGAGCTCCCCCTCACCGCCACCGACCTCGAGCACGCGCCGCGGCTTCGCGGCAGCAACGGCCTCGAGCACGAACTCGCGGGGGTCCTCGCCCTCCGCGTTGACGTACGCAGCCTTGCGGGCGCGGAGATTGTCGGGCGTCGCGTACTGCTCGCGGACGAACGACGCCTCGTCCGCGCTCACCGCCGCGCGGCCTTCGGCTCCGGTTCCTCCTCGGCCGCGATCTCCTCGCGGATCTTCTCGAGCGAGCGCCGGATCAGGCGCGACACGTGCATCTGCGAGATGCCGACCTGCTGCGCGATCTGCGACTGCGTCAGGCCCTCGAAAAAGCGCAGGTGGAGGATCCAGCGCTCCCGCTCGTCGAGGACCTTGAAGCCCGGCGCGAGCACGGCGCGGTCCTCCGAGACGTCGTACTGGTGCTCCTCCGTCCCGATCGACTCGAGCGGATCGAGCTCCTCGCCGTCCTCCTGCCCGCCGCCGGACGACAACGACAGCGACGAATACGCGCGGCCGGACTCGAGCGCCTCCAGCACCTCTTCCTCCTCGACGCCGGCCGCCTTCGCGAGCTCGGTGATCGTCGGCGAGCGGCCCAGCTGGACGGTCAGCTGCTCCACGAGCCGCGACAGCTGGACGTTCAGCTCCTGCAATCCGCGCGGCACCCGGACCGACCAGCCCTTGTCGCGGAAGTGCCGCTTGATCTCGCCGATGATGTTCGGCGTCGCGTAGGTCGTCAGCTCGACGCCGCGGTCGATGTCGAAGCGGTCGATCGCCTTGATCAGGCCGATCGCACCGATCTGGACGAGATCCTCGAGCTGCTCGCCGCGGTACGAGTAGCGGCGCGCGAGCGAGCGCACGAGCGACATGTACTGCTCGATCAGCCGCTCACGCGCCTGGAGGTCGCCGTCCTCGTGGTAGCGGCGGAGGAGGACCTTGTCGGGCTCGTTCACCCGACCACCGGGCTCTCCATCTTCTCGACCCGCTTCGTGAGCTCGACCCACTCCGAGCCGTCGCGGTCGGAGATCTCGACGCTGTCGCAAACGGCGCTGAGGATCCGCGAAAGATTGAGCGAGGCCGCGCCGCCCTGCTCCAGCTCCATCCGCACCGAAGCGAACGGACCGACGATCGTGTGCAGCTCGCCGTCCAGCACTTGGACGCGCAGGACGATGTCCTCGTCGGTCTTCGCGCGCTCCAGCAGCGCGTCGAGCGCCAACTCGAGGTCTTCGAGGCTCTCGAACGTGAGGTTCAGCCGCACGGCGAGGCCGCCCAGCACCAGGTGGGCGACTCGGTGGAACGCCTCGTCCGAAGGCAGCGTCAGCTGAATCTCGTCAACGCTCAACGTGTCCCTCCAGTCCGACCCCTACGTAGAACGATTGAACGGCCAACCTGGTTGCGGCGGGATGTTAAGCCGCTGTTCGGATCGTGCC
>DATFTK010000049.1:0-15778 GCA_035262005.1 Gaiellaceae bacterium
ACGTGATCACGCTCAAATGGTTCGGCCGCCCGCACGAGGTTCCGTCGTTCCTCGAGCGGCACGGTCTTGCCGGAACGTTCGCCGCGGAGTCCGCCTTCCTCCGTGGGCTCGGGCGCTGCGTGGGGCTGACGCCGATCGAGAATCCGTCCATCGACAGACCGCTCGTGGACGAGCGGCTCGGCGCCGGCGATACCTTCGTGTACAGCCACGACAAGCGGGTCGACGAGGCGGGGCACACCAAGGATCCGAACCGGAAGCGCGAGGCCGTCGAAGCGCTCGACGCCGCGTTCGCAGATCTCCCGACCGACCGCGCGATCGTCTGCGTCACCGGCGACCACGCCACTCCCGCCTCGCCGGACGTGAGCCATTCCGGAGACCCCGTCCCGTTCGTCGTCGCCGGCCCCGGCGTCCGCGCCGACCGCGTCACCGAGTTCGGAGAAGCCACCTGCGCCGAAGGGATCCTCGGCCACCTGCGCGGTCCGGACATGATGCCCGTGTTGCTCAACGCCGCCGACCGCCCGCTCTTCCTCGGCTCGCGCCCGACGCCGTTCGACGGCGCCGACGGCTATCCCGCCATCCTCGACCCGTTGTGACATGTCTCAGGGACAGTCCCTAGGACATGTCTCCCGCTGGCGCGCGGCGACCCTGTCGCCGTCGACGCTCCTACCGCTCGTGCTCACCGAGGTGACGACGCTCTGGCTGATCGTCGTCAGCGGCGCGGCCGTGCGTCTCACGGACTCCGGGCTCGGCTGCCGGCACTGGCCCGGCTGCGAGGAGGGGCACCCGCTGCCGGCCAAGGGCGGGCACGCGTTCATCGAGTTCGGCAACCGGGTGTTCGGCGCGCTGACGATCGCGGCGACCCTGCTCACCTGGCTCGCGGCCCGGCGCACGCCGGCGCTGAACCGGTCGCATGTGCGGCTCGCGCTCGCGATCTTCCTCGGAACCCTGCTGCAGGCGCCGATCGGCTACCTCGCGGTCAAGAGCGACCTGCGCTGGCCGATCGTCATGCTCCACCTGCTGCTCTCGATCGCTCTCCTCGGGGGCGCAACGGTTCTCGCGCTCGAGGTGCGCGCGCTGCAGGTCGGCCGCCTGAAGCCGCTGGTCCCGCGCGAGCTTCGCCGGCTCGGTATCGCGTTCACCGCGGCGTGCTTCGTGCTGATCGTCAGCGGCTCGTTCGCGACCGCCGCCGGCCCGCACTCGGGCGGCGGCAAGGCCGACAGGATCGACCGGCTCGGCCGGCTCGACCCGTTCGTCTATGCACACGGCGCCGTGGTCGGCGTCTTCCTCATCACCTTCCTGTTCAGCCTCGGCTACCTCGCCGCCCGCCGTGAGCACGCCCACCGGCTCTTCCTGCTCGGTTCAGCCGTCTTCGCCGTGCTGCTCGTGCAGATGGGACTCGGCGAGCTGCAATGGCGGACGCATCTGCCCTGGGGGCTCGTGCTCGTCCACGTCTTCCTCGCCGCCACTGTCTGGGTCGGGACGGTCGCGCTCGCGACCCTGTTCTGGCGGCCGAACGTAGACTTGGCCGATCGCTGAGGAACTCCGCATCGTCGCCAGGCCGGCGCTCCGCGCGCCAGTTCTGATCTCCGCGTTCCGCGGCTGGAACGACGGCGGCCAGGGCGCCTCGCTTGCCGGCGGCTATCTCGCCAAGACGTGGGAGGCGGAGCGGTTCGCCGAGATCGAGCCGGAGGGCTTCTTCGACTTCCAGGCGACGCGGCCGCACGTATCGCTCGTCGAAGGGCGAACGCGCCGGATCGACTGGCCGGAGAACGCCTTCTACCACTCGCCGATCCCGGGTCTCGAGCGTGACGCCGTTCTGCTGCTCGGGGTCGAGCCCAACCTGCGCTGGCGCACGTTCTCGACGCTGATCGTCGACCTGGCCCGCGAGCTCGGCGTCGAGATGATGATCACGCTCGGGTCGCTGCTCGCCGACGTGCCGCACACGCGGCCGTCGCCGGTCACCGGCGGCGCGAGCGATCCGGAGCTGATCGAGCGCCTCGGGCTGCAGCGGTCGCGGTACGAGGGACCGACCGGGATCGTCGGGGTCCTGCACGACGCGTGCAACGCGGCGCACATCCAGTCGGTGTCCCTGTGGGCGGCGGTCCCTCACTACGTGTCGCTGGCACCAAGCCCGCGCGCGGCGCTCGCACTCTGCCAGCGCCTTGGCGACATCCTCGACACGACGGTCGACACCAGCGAGCTCGACGAGGCGTCGGAGCGCTACAGCGAGCAGGTGAGCGAGGCCGTCGCCTCCGACGAGGAGACGGCTGCGTACGTCGCCGAGCTCGAGGAACGGGCCGAGATTCTCGAGGACGACCAGGAGATCCCGTCCGGCGAATCCCTGGCGGCGGAGCTGACGCGCTTCCTGCGCGACCGCGAGCGCGGCAACGGCGGCCCGGAGTCGTCGGGGCCGTCAGAGCAGCCCTAGCCTCCGTTCTACTCCGCTCGAAGCAAGCTTCCACAAGGGGCCGGAGCGTAAGACAGCGCGGAGCGCGGTTTACGCGGAGGCGGACTGATGCGACGGGCGCACGCGTAGCCTGCGCGCGCCGCACGGAAGGGAACAATCGCTCAGCAGCAAAGAGCGCGCGGGCTGAGCCCGCGCGCGTTCCCGCGAAGCGGCGTGCAAGGCCAGGGTCTGGCCTGAAGGGCCAGACCCTTAGTCACCGGCGACGTCGCGGCGGAGAAAGACGAGATACGCGGCGCTGAGCGGCACCGCGATGTAGAGCGCGCAGACCCAGAGCGCGCGGAAGACGGGCGCCCAGTCGGCGGGGATGCGCAGGAACCCGTGCCACGCCTCGAACTGCGTCCCGAGCAGGTACGGCCGGATCGCCTCCGTCCCCGGCAGCACACCGAGCAGCTGCATCAGCAATGCCCACATCAGCGCACCGACGACCGACGCGGCGCTGTTCCGAGTCACCGTCGACAGGAAGAGCGCGAACGCGGCGATGCCGGCGAGCGGCAGCACGTAGAGCGCAAGGCTCGCGGCGAGCAGGGCGGTGCCGTGTCCCGCCGAGACTTGGCTGCCTGACAGGGACGTCAGCGGGTGGAAGCCCCACGCGATGCTCCCGGCGACCGCGCCCACGATCCCCATCGCGAACACGATCACGAGGACGTACGTCGCCGACGCGAGCACCTTGCCGGCGAAGACCTGCCCGCGTTCGCGCGAGCGGGTCAGGATCGTCTTGAGCGTGCCGTTCTGCGACTCCGACGCCACGATGTCGCCGGCGACGAGCGCCGTGATCAGCGGGAAGCCCCAGATCGACATGAAGAAGAGAACGACGAACGGCGTCGCGAGACCCGTGTCGCGGATGTAGCGCCCGAGCGGGACGTCGTTCGGGCCGCCCGACTGGAGGGTCAGGACGATCACGAAGATGAGCGGGACTGCCATCGCGGCGCCGAGCCCGAGGTACGTCCGCTTCTGCGCGAGCAGCTTCACGAGCTCCCAGCGGTAGACGGCGGTCATGCGACCGCCACACGATCGTGGTCGGACGACTCGCCGCCGGTCAGGCCGAGGAAGAGCTCCTCCAGGCTGGCAGTCTCGGGAACGAGCGCCGTGATGCCGATGCGCGCCTGCCCGAGCGTGATCGCGGTGCGGGCCACGGTGTCCTCGTCGGCCGAGAAGCGCACCTCGCCGTCGGTGAGCGTGACCCCGGCAATGCCCCGTTGTGCGAGCAGCAACGTCCGCGTGCGTTCCGGCTCGGTCGTCCGCAAGCGGTAGCCGGTGGTCGCGGTCGCAAGCAGGTCGCCCAGGCCGCCTTCGTACACGATCCTGCCCTTGCGAATGATCGCAACACGGTTGCAGAGCTCCTCCACCTCGTTCAGCAGGTGGCTCGAGAGCAGAATCGTGATTCCTTCCCCCGCGAGCCGGCGCACGAGGTCGCGCATGTCGCGCATGCCGGCCGGGTCGAGCCCGGTCGTCGGCTCGTCGAGCAACAGCAGTTGGGGACGGCGCAGCAGCGCGCTGGCGATGCCGAGGCGCTGGCGCATGCCGTGCGAGTAGCCGCCGACGCGGTCCTTGGCACGGTCGCGCAGTTCGACGACCTCGAGAACCTCGTCGATGCGCGACCGCGCGCCGTCGCCGTCGTAGTCGGCGAGCAGCTCGAGGTTCTTGCGGCCCGACAGATAGGGATAGAAGCGCGGGCCCTCGACGAACCCGGCGACGCCCTGGAGCGCCTTCGCCCCGTCGACGAGCGGATCGCGCCCGAACAGGCGCGCGTCGCCGGCGGTCGGACGGATCAGGCCGAGCAGCATCCGGAGCGAGGTCGTCTTGCCGGCGCCGTTCGGCCCCAGATAGCCGAAGACATCGCCGCGCTCGACGGTGAGATCGACGCCGTCGACCGCGACGATCTCGCCGTAGCGCTTGACGAGCCCGCGTGTCGCGACCGGGGGTGCGTCGCTCACTTGAGTCCGCGCGCTGCGGCCTCCGCCGCCGCGGGCGGCAGCGAGCCGAAGAGCACGAACGAGACGCCGCCGCGCGTCCACTGGATCGCGGTGCCGAGCTGCGTTGCGAGCTCGTGCGCGGTCAGGCCGTCCTCGAGCGAGACGCTCGGCAGTGCAGAGAGCATGCCGCTCGGCGCCGCCGTGTCGGCCTTGTGCTCGATGACGACGATCGCTCCGAGGCCCTTGCCGTAGACGACGAGCTGTCCGTCCTTGCCGAGCGTGCGCTCGTCCTGGCGCGGGAGGCCGACCAGCGTGTCCGGGGCAACAATCGAGAAGTCGGGCTTCGTCGTGGTCCCGCCCGAGCTGTCAGGCGGGCTCGGAGGGTTGACGTCGATGATCTTCGCGTCGCTCGGCGGCGTGATCGTCACGTCGCTTGCGGGAACGTTCCCGTAGGAGATGTGAGTGGCGGTGAGCTCGAGTGCGGGGCTGGAGCTGCCCTGCGCGTAGATGCCGATGCGCAGCGGGACGCTGTGCTCCGCATCCCACGCGAGCTCGGCGGAGCCCAGGAGCCCGCCGTCGTGCTTCGGCGAGATCGTGACGCTGTAGGCAGGGCGCCCGGCGACGTTGGTCGGCGTCGGGGCCGAGACGTCGGCTTGGTCGGCGATTCCGGTCAGGAAGTCGTTGATCTGCGCGAGTGACGGCGGCTGGCCGTTGTCGGTGGGCGGCGTGCTCGACGAGGCGGGCAGCTTCGCCTTGTAGACCGTGTTCGACGAGGCGTCGTAGACGGTCAGCTCGCCGTCGTCCCACATGATCTGCGCATCGCCGGCGTCGGACTGCAGCTCGATGCGTCCGTGCCCGTCGTTCGTCAGCCAGAGCCGTCCGTTCGCGCCGGACATCAGTGCCGAGAGACTCGCGCCGACGAGCGAGCCGCTCGGGAACAGGTGGTTGGTGAACTGAATGCGCGCGGTGATCCCGGGAACGTCCGTCGCGGCGAGCGAGTCGTGGATCGCCTGCGTGAGCGGCTTGTCCGGCGGCGTCGGGCCGCTCGTCCGGGTCGCGGCGACCGCGATCGCCGCTCCGCCCGCGACCAGAGCGACGGCAGCGACGACGAGGACGGCGAGCGAGCGTGTGGAGAGCGTCCGGAGATATCTCACAGACGTGGTTGTAGCTGCGGACTCTGAGAGATCTCTGAGAGGCGCGGCAGCTCGATCGTGAAGACGGCTCCCTCGGCGTAGGCGCGACCGCCGTGGCGCTCTGCGATCGCCCGAACGATGGGCAGCCCGAGGCCCGAGCCGTTGCCGCTGTTTCGCCCGCGCCAGAACCGCCGGAACGCCCGGTCGGCCTCGTACGGCTGCAAGCCGGGGCCGTCGTCGCTGACCGACACCAGCGCGGCGCCGTCGCTGCCCGCCACCGTCACGACGATCCTGCCGTCCGGCGGTCCGTACTTGCGCGCGTTCTGGACGAGGTTCTCGACCGCGCGCTCGAGCGCGGCACGATCGCCGCGAACGTGGATGTGGTCGTCGACGGTCGCCTCGATGCCTTCGCGCTCCGCGAGCTCGGTGACGAGCGCCGAGACGTCGACCTCTTCGTCGGGCGTGCTCTCGCGCGATTCCTCGCGCGAGAGCACGAGCAGGTCGTCCGCGAGTCGCGCCAACCGGTCGGCATCCCGCTCGAGCTCGGCGATCACGTCCGGTGTCGCCCCGTGCCGGGCAACGTACGCGACGTTGCCGCGGAGCGCGGTGAGCGGTGTGCGCAGCTCGTGCGAGGCATCCGCGAGGAAGCGGCCCTCCCGTTCACGTGCACGCTCGAGGCTCGCGAGCATCGCGTTCAGCGTGCCGGCGAGCTGACCCACCTCGTCGTTCGACACGGGTTGCGGAAGCCGCCGGCGCGGGTCGCCCGTCCGCTCGATCTCGGCCGCGCCGCTTGCGAGCCGGCGCAGCGGAGCGAGCGCGCGCCCCATCAGAAGCGCGACAGCGCCCGCGCCGAGCAGTGCCGCGACGATGCCGGTGACGAAGACGAACAGGTGCAGGCTCGCAAGCGTCTCGTCGAGGTCGTGCGTCGATGCCGCGACGACGACCGCGCCGCCGCGGGCCGGGCCGCCCAGATCTGCGAGCGGGGCCGTGTACAGGCGCAAGTGCTCCGTCCCGAGTGTGGAGCTCGAGTACCCGGAACGCGCGTCGGCGATCGCAGCCTGCACGCCTGTGCCGACGTGGAGGACACGCCCGCCGAGTGACAGCGAGCGAGCGACGATCGTCCCCTGCCTGTCGATCACCTCGACGAGCAGTTGGGTTCCACCGATCGGCGAGTCGAGGGCGCCCGGCGTCGTCAGGAGCGCAGGCGCCGACGCATTGAGCTGCGCGATCTGGACCGCACGCTGTCGCAGCGTGTGGTCCAGGGAGTGGTGCAGGTGGCGCGAGACGAGGATGCTCACGAGCGCTCCCACGACCACCAACGCGACGAGGATCCCGACGGCGGCGGCGACGACGGAGCGCAGGCGCAGCGTCATCGCGTCAGCACGAAGCCGATGCCGCGCACGGTTTGGATCAGCTGCGGCTCGCCCAGCTTCCGACGCAGGTACGAGACGTAGCGGTCGACCGCATTCGGCGTCGCGGAGGCGCCGGCCCACACGCGGGCGAGCGCGAGCTCGCGGGTGACGACCTGCTCGGGGTTGCGGAGCATGAGCTCGAGCAGGTCCGCCTCGCGGGCGCTGAGCTCGAGCATGCGGCCGGCGCGCTGAGCGCGGCGGGAGCTCACGTCGAGGACGAGGTCGCCGTACGCGAGCGTCTCGGCCGGCTCCTTGCCGCGCCGGTGCAGCGCCCGCACGCGGGCGAGCAGCTCCTCCGCCGCGAACGGCTTGACGAGGTAGTCGTCCGCGCCGGCGTCGAGCCCGGCAACGCGGTCGGCGACTGCGTCACGCGCCGTCAGGAGGAGGATCGGCACCGCGAGCCCTTTCCCGCGCAGCCGTCGGCAGACCGCGAGCCCGTCGACGCCCGGCATCGCGACGTCGAGGACGACGACGTCCGGAACGGAGCGCTCGACTGCTGCGAGGGCCGCGCCGCCGTCAGCTGCGATGTCGACGTCGTAGCCCTCGGCGGCAAGCGTGCGCTGCAGCATGCGCAGGATGGGCGGGTCGTCGTCCACGACGAGAATGGTGGACATCTCTACCCGAAGGTGAACGCGTACGCCGACAGGCCCGGCGTGAAGGTCAGCTCGAGCAGGCCTTCCTGCGCGCGCTGCTGCGTTGCGAGCGTGTACAGCTTGTCGGCCGTGACGTGAACGGTCGGTAGCGGTCGTCCGTTCAACTGCACCCGCACGTCGCCGCGCCCCGTCAGGACGAGATGCACGGAGCGCGCGAGGAAGTTCAGCCGGAGTTGCGCATCGCGTCCGGCCAGGATCCGCTCGCCCTCGACCGTCCACGTGCCGGCGTAGGCGAACGAGTCCTTCAGCAGCGACGGCGGGAATCTGTACTGCGCCGCGCGGCCCGTGTGGAGCGGCGAGCCATCGTAGTTCCCGATCCGCCGAAAGCCGAGGTACGACTCGGGCGTGCGCAGCTCCAACGGCGTCCGGTCGGGCTGGTCGAGCGCCGGCGGCAGCCTCTTCGCGAGCAGCCCCCGGATCTCCCGCTCGGTCTGCGCGTATGCACCTTCGCCGAAGTGGACGTCGCGAACTCGACCGGTGCGGTCGATCAGGTAGTCGGCCGGCCAGTACTGGTTCCGGTACGCAGTCCACGTCGCGAAGTCGTTGTCGAGCGCCACCGGGTAGTGGATCCCGAGCCGTCTCACGGCGGCGCGCACGTTGCCGAGGTCGTGCTCGAACGCGAACTCGGGCGAATGCACGCCGACGATCACGAGCCCATCCTTGCGGTAGCGCGTGTCCCAGCTCTTCAGGTACGGGAGCGTGCGCAGGCAGTTGATGCAGGAGTACGTCCAGAAGTCGACGAGCACGACGTTGCCGCGCAGCCGCTGCGGCGTCAGCGGCGCCGAGTTGATCCACGCGGTGATGCCCTGCAGAGGAGGCGCCTCCGGGTACTTCTGCGTCTGCTGCTGCACACCGCTGAGCTGCGCGAGCTGGTTGCGCGCCTGCCCGTTCCCTTCGATCCGGTCCTGCACCCAGTGCGCGTAGGAGGGCACCTTCGTCTGCAGGCCCTGAGCCCAGCCGTTGTAGATCACGACCGCCCCGACGGCCAGCAGCACGCCGCCCGCCACCCGCACGGCCTGCGCGTGCTGGCGGAAGCTGGTGGCGACGCGCCGGCTGCCCGCAGCGATCGCGAGCAGCGGCAACGCCGCACCGATCGCATACGCGAGCGCGACCACGACGAGCCAGCCGCCGACGCGATTGCGGGCGACGTTCGACGTGAGCGCGGCCAGCACTGGCCCGCCGCACGGGATGAAGACGAGGCCGAGCGCGGCGCCGAGCAGGAAGCCGCCGCCGAGATCCCCGACGCGGAAGCGCGTCATGAACGCGAGCGGCCGCTCCACCCAGTCCCCGAGCCGCGGAATCAGCAGCGTCAGCGCGAGCAGTCCGAGCAGAACGGCGCCGATCTGGATCTGGTGCTGCTTCCCGATCCCGAGCAGGCCCCAGATCCAGGCGCCGGCGAGCAGGAACGCCGTGAAGGTGGTCACCAGCCCCGCCGCGATCGCATACGGACGTCGCGTCGTCCCCCCGGCGAGGACGATCGGCAGCACGGGGAGGATGCAGGGCGTGAACACGGTGATCACGCCCGCCGCGAACGCAATCGGGACGAGGACGATCACTCTCTGTAGTCCAGGTTACGCGGCAGGTGTTTCAGCCGGTTTTGGCTCGGCTTCCGGCGTTGCCGCCGCCTCGGCGGTTGCACCGGTGTCCGCGGCCTTCTTCCGCCGCTTCCGCCGCTTGCGGCGGCGCGACCGGCCCGAGGTGAGCTTCGGCTGCGGCAGGTTCTCCGCCATCGCTCCGGCGACCTCCTGCAGCGTGCCGAGCCGCTCGCGTGCCGCTTCGATCAGCTGCGTCGCGCGCGGCGTGTAGCCCTCCGCGGACGCCAGGAGGGCGGCGCCGACCGGCAGGGGCAGTTCGAGCGCGGCGTTGACCAGCTTCGCCGCATTCTCCTCGTGCCTGTGGCCGCGCGAGTTCGCCAGCGCGCCGAGCAGGCGCTTCGCCTCGGGGAACTCGGCGCTCGCGCGCCGGTCCTGCAGCTTGCGCGACGCACGCGCCAGCCGCCACGTCCAGCGAGCGAGGATCTGCTCCGGCGCGTCCGCCTTCCCCTCCGAGATCGCGCGCAGCAGGATGCGCACTCCGCCCATCCGGTCCTTCTCCCACGTCGGCGCCTGCGTCACGAGCGTCACGAGGTCGTCGAAGTCGGCGCGCTCGACCTTCATCGAGACGCGGTCGGAGAGCGCCATGATTCGAAGGCGGCGGTTCGGGTTCTCGGCCGCGCACGTTGCGAGGAACTGCTCGAGCGTCCCCCTCGAGGCGCCGCGGGCCGTCAGCTTCTCGACGAACGCGGCGCGCTCGTCGAAGCGGATCTGCCGCCCGGCGATCGTCGCCCAGTAGCGCTGCTCCTCTTCGTCCAGGTACTTCGGGTCGACACGCTGCCACTCCCGGGTGATCACCGCGAGGCGGCGGCGCACATCCGGCGTGACCGGGACGAGCCACGGCGCCGGCGTCAGCTTGCGGCGTGCTCTGCGCTGGACGCGCCGCCGCGGCGCCGGCGTGACGCGCGCGCCCTCGCGGTAGAAGTCTGCGTCCAGCAACGAGTGCAGCGAGATCACGCGCTCGTTGTGCGTCGCCGCTTTCGGGACGAAGTCGACGACGATCCCGGCCTCCTTGCGCGGATGCGTGCGCATGATCCGTCCGATGCGCTGCTGGTACACGCGGCGCGAGGCCGTCGGCGCAAGGTGCATGCAGACGGTTGCGCGCGGTGAGTTCCAGCCCTCGGCAAGCAGCATCGCGTTGATCAGGACGTTGATCTCACCGCGCTCGTAGGCGGCGAGCGTCTCGGCGAGCTTGACCGGCGGCGTCCGTCCTGACACGGCCTCGGCGGCCAGCCCGGCCGCGCGAAACTCCTGCGCGAGGTTGTATGCGTGCTCGACGCCGGCCGCGTAGACGATGCCGGGCGTGTTGTCGAAGCGGTCGCGGTAGAGGCTGGCAGCTGCCTGGTTGAGCGCCTGGTGGTCGAGGGTCTTCGCGAGGATCTCCTGGTCGAAGTCGCCGCCGACGATCGGGACCTGGTTGATCGCCGCAACCGGCGGCACGCGCAGGTCGCGCAGCGGTGCGATCAGCCCTCGCCGGGCCGCGTCCTGCAGCGGCAGGTCGTCGACCGAGGCCGGGAAGACGTCGGACACCTGCTTCGCGATCAACTGCTCGGTCGCCGTCATCCCGATGTAGATGGGCTCCGGGAACGCGCGAATCGCGCTCGAGGTCTTCTCGCCCAGCGCGGTGTGCGCCTCGTCGCAGATCACCAGCTGGTACGCCTCGCGCGAGAGCGACGCTTGATGGCGCGCGAACCACGCGTACGTCTGGATCGTGAGCGGGTTGCGGCGCAGGGGCTCTTTGTCGCGCTCGATCGGCGGCGAGAAGCGGTCGCCGTAGCCCTCCGTGGTGAGGTCGCGCTGGAACTGCGAGACGAGCAGGCGCCGGTGCGTGAGGATCAGGACACCGAGCGTCCGTGCCGCCTCGACGAAGCCCGCGGCCGCGATCGTCTTTCCGGAGGCGGTCGGGTGGCGGAAGCGGTAGCGGCGCGCCGCGCCGGGGTCGGGGCCGCTGAAGCCCGGCTCCTCGTCCTCCTCCTCGTCCAGCACATCCTCCGTCGAGTCCTCCTCGGGCTCGGCTTCCTCCTCGACAGCCTCGACGACGGCGCCGTTGCCGTTCGCCGCCTTCTCGTGCGAGGCGATCAGCTCCGTGAGCATTCCGGCGAGCGCGTCGACCTGATGGCGTCGCAGCTCGGTGCCCGAGGCAAGGTGCGGTTTCGGCTCGGCGAGCACACGCTCGAGCCCGAGCATCAGGCCCCACTGGACCTTCCAGGCGGCGGAGGGCTCGCGCCGGCCGCCCTCGATCTCGGCGATGGCGTCGTCGAGCGCGCGCCGGCGGGACGTGCCGGGCGCAAGCGAGACGGCCGGGTCCTCGCCCTCCCGGAGGAAGGGCTCGCCCGCCCAGGCTTCGGCTCGGAGGGCGGCGGCTTCGAGGCCGTCCGTTGCCTCCGACACTGTGGTCGGCTGCTCTCTGATCTCCTGCATGAACGCAGCGCTTAGACGGGCGCTGCACCTGTCACAAAAGGGCGACCCCGCTAATCCCCAAGGCGGGAGTCGTCTGCGAAGTATATCGGTCGGGCGGTCGTCCGAGGGTTCCCTCGGTGGGGTGACCTAAAGCCGGTGTTAGACGGCTGGACGAGCTGAGCTCGACCAGCCTCTGTGGTCGGCGCCGACAAGTCGGCGCCTCGGTCTAGCCGCCCAGCCCGCCAAATACCGCGAATGGGTTGGCGGGCTGGACCTCGTAGACCAGCTCCCCGCCGGGCTCCACCTGGCCGTGGACGCGCTTGGCCAGCTCGACTGCCTGCTCGCGGTCGGCCGTCCCCGCGACGACGTACTTGAACGTCCTCGAGACGTCGAACCCCTCCGAGCGCAACTGGTCGGCAAGCTTCTCGGCCTCGTCGCGGCTGTCGAGCTCGACCCGGACCTCCCACGGCGCGTAGCCGCGGGCCAGCATGTCCTCCTCGACGTCGCCCGTGTCGGGCTCGTCGTCCCAACGCTCCTCGTCGTGGAGCCAGTGCTCCGTCACGAAGCGGGTCGGGGTGAGGCCTTCGTCCTGCAGCTCGCGCTCGACGACCCGGCTCGCCTGCTCTGCCTGCATGCTGCTGGAGGCGTAGACGAAGATCGTGTCGCCGTCGCGCGAGACGGCGAGCCGGTGCTCGCGCAACTCCTCGGCGAATTCCTCGGCCTCGCCTTTCGCGAGCCCGAGCCGCTCGAGGAAGCCGCTCGCGCCCTCCTCGTCAGGCAACTCGATCCGGATACGCCAGTCGTCCTGAGCCATTACGCAGGCGCAGCTTCCTTCATTTCGGCGAACGTCTGCCCGAAGAGCCGTTCCGACATCCCGATCTGGTCGAGGTGCTTGGTGATCCCGCCGAGGAAGAACGGCCAGCCGGCGCCGAGCAGCAGTCCGGTGTCGACGTCGGCAGCCTCGGCCACGACACCTTCCTCGAGCAGACGGTGAACCTCGTCGGCGACGGCCTCGAGCACCTCCTCGACGATTTGCTGCTGCGTTCGCGGCTCGTCCTCCAGCACAACGGGCTCCTCGCCGTCGGCCAGCGCGGCCAGCGCCGGCGAGAGTGGGAAGCGGTCCGGAAACGCCTCGTGCATCCGCTCCAGCACGTGGTTGGCGACGCGCGGGCCGACCATCTGGAGGAGGACCGACGGGGCCATCGGCATTCCGAGTGACATGACCGCTTCGTCCACGTCCTCGACGGGCGTGCCCTGCTCGACGGCGTCCATGATCACGCGGGTCATCCGCGTCAGCACGCGGTTGACGACGAAGCCGGGCGCGTCCTCGACGAGGATCGGCCGCTTGCGCAGCTTCTCGCCGACCGCCCATGCCGTCGCGAGCGCCTCGTCGGACGTCTCCTCGGCGCGCACGACCTCGAGCAGCGGCATCACGGCGACGGGGTTGAAGAAGTGCATGCCAACGACGCGGTCGGGCCGGCGCAGGTCGGCGGCCATGTCCGTGATCGACAGCGCCGAGGTGTTCGTCGCGATGATGCACTCCTCGGAGACGACCGTTTCGAGCTCGGCGAACACCTGCTGCTTGATCGTGAGCTCCTCGAACACCGCCTCGAGCACGAGGTCGCAGTCCTGAAAGCCGTCGTAGCCGGTTCCGCCCGTGACCGACGGGCCGAGCTCGGCTACGGCCTCGTCGACCAGCTCGCGCTTGACGTCGCGGATCGCGATCGGCACTTCGAGCCGCTTCACGAACAGCTCGGCGAGCTGACGCGCCATCAGGCCCGCGCCGACGATGCCGACCTTTCGCACCTTGCGAGGCTCAGCCGTCGGCCGGTGCGGATGCTTCTTTGCGCGCTGCTCGACGAGCGTGAACGCGTAGATCGACGCCTGCGCCTGCGGCCCCGGCAGCAACTCGCCGACCGCTTCCTCCTCACGGGCGTAGCCGTCCGCCACCGTCCAATGCTGCGCTCCTGCGATCAGCTCGAGCGCGACGTAGGGCGCCGGCGCGGCGCCGTGCACCGCGTCGTCGACGCCGGTGCGCGCGCGTCGGAAGACGGTCTCGGCGTCCGACCAGTCGGCCTCCGCGCGCTGCAGTGGACGCTCCGCGAGCTCGCGCGCGAACGCGAGCGAGTCGTCGACGAACTCGACCGGGTCGAGCAGGCGGTCGGCGAGACCGAGCTCGGCGACGTCGGGGGCTCTCAGCATGCGGTTCTGGCGCAGCGGGTTCGTGACGATCACCTTGATCGCCGTCTCCGGGCCGGCGAGCCTAGGCAGCAGCTGCGTGCCGCCCCAGGCCGGGAAGAGGCCGAGGAACACCTCGGGGAAGGCGAAGTGGCGCACGGCGGAGGAAATCGTTCGCGCGGTGCAGTGGAGCGCCAGCTCCACGCCGCCGCCGAGGCACGCGCCGTTGATCGCGGCGACGGTCGGGATCGGCAGCGCGCGCAGCCGCCCGAACAGCTCGTGGCCTGCGCGCGCACCCTCGACCGCCCGCTCGCGCGTGATGTTCGGGAACTCGGTGATGTCCGCGCCCGCGGCGAAGAAGAACGGCTTCCCGGTGATCACCGCCGCGCTGTAGTCGCCGTGCTCGAGCTCGTCGAG
Source organism: Gaiellaceae bacterium (assembly GCA_035262005.1). Taxonomy (GTDB): domain Bacteria; phylum Actinomycetota; class Thermoleophilia; order Gaiellales; family Gaiellaceae; genus 3-1-20CM-4-69-9. The sequence goes on from DATFTK010000049.1 coordinate 14,166, forward strand.
CGCGCGCTCGAGCGAGCGCAGCGCTGCTTCGCCGAAGAACGTCGGCTTCGTCCAATCCTCGCCGTTGTCGATCGTCACCAGCGCGACGTCGCCGGCGCGCGCGACCTTGAACTCAGTCAGCGGCGCCAAGGTTTTCCCAAAGGAGCGCAGCGCCCATCCCCATCCCGACGCAGAGGGCGGTCAGTCCGTAGCGGACGTTCGGCCGCTCCTTGAAGCCGTATGCAAGCTGCGCCAGCAGCCGTACGCCCGTCGCGGCGAGCGGATGGCCGCATGCAATCGCGCCGCCGTACGGATTGAGGCGCTCGTCCTCCGGATCGACGCCGATGCCGTCACACCACGTGAGCACCTGCACGGCAAACGGCTCGTTCAGCTCGAAGAGGCCGATGTCGTCGATCGTGAGGCCCGTCTGCTCCAGGACGCGCTTCGTCGCGGGGATCGGGCCGATGCCCATCAGCTCCGGCTCGACGCCGGCGAACGCGAAAGCGACGAGGCGCATCTTCGGCGCGAGCCCGAGCTCCAGCGCCGTCTCCTCCGCGGCGAGGAACGCGGCCGTCGCGCCGTCGGTGAGGCCGGCGGAGTTGCCGGCCGTGACGCGCCCGCCCGCGCGGAACGGCGTGCGCAGGTTCGCGAGCCCCTCCATTGACGTGTCGGGCCGAAGAAACTCGTCGCAGTCGGCGGGCCTCCAGCCGTCGTCGGTGAAGACCGTCATCGGCAGGACGGTCTCGCGCATGACGCCGTTCCGCCACGCGGCGGCCGCACGTTGCTGCGAACGGACGGCGTACGCATCCGCCTCCTGCTTCGTGATGTGCGGGAACCTGTCGTGCAGGTTCTCCGCTGTGGCACCCATCGTCACCGCCGACGTGTCGACGAGCCGCTCGGCGACGAAGCGCGGGTTGAAGTCCACCTCCTCCGCCATCGGATGGTGACCCATATGCTCGACGCCGCCGGCGAGCACGACGTCGCACGCGCCGTACGCGATCTCACCCGCGCCGGCCGTCACGGCGGTCAGGGCGCCCGCACACATCCGGTCCACCGCGAAGCCGGGCACCGACTGCGGGATCCCCGCGAGCAGCGCGACATCGCGCCCGAGAGTCAGACCCTGGTCGCCGACCTGAGCCGTCGCGGCGAAGATGACGTCGCCGATCCGCTCCACCGGGATCTCCGGATTGCGGCGGATGAGCTCGCGCACGACCTTGACCGCCATGTCGTCCGCGCGCGTCTTCCAGAAGATGCCCTGCGGGCCCGCTCGGCCGAACGCCGTGCGAACACCGTCGACGAACACGACCTCGCGACGTTCCATGAGGGCAATGCTATTTCGGCGTCTCGAGCTGGGCGCGGAGGTCTTCGAGCTGCCAGCAGTCCGCCTCGTAGGGCTCGCCCTGATACTGCAGCACGATGCTTCCACCTGTCCTGAGTTTGCCGTCGCGACAGGCGTCCAGCAGGCGCCGATAGACATCGAGGCCGTCGCCCGGCGCGTAGACGGCGTCGTCGGGCTCGTGGTCATAGCGCGCGTCGTGCTGCGACTCCGGCAGGTAGGGAAGGTTGGCGACGATCAGGTCGACGGGTGCGGGGAGCGGGTCGAGCAGGTCGCCCTGGAGGACGTGCACGCGGTC
>DATFTK010000050.1:0-10958 GCA_035262005.1 Gaiellaceae bacterium
AACTCGCGCATCGGCTTGATGAACTTCTCGCCTTCGTCGAGGTCGCCGATCCAGCACGGGATCACCGCCACGACCGGGTTGCCGTGCAGCTCCTCGGGAACGAACGGCAGCGGCGCCGCCTTGCGGTGGAGCACGATCGACATCAGGTCGTCGGGCGCATCGGCGGACCACTCGCGCCAGAAGCGGAGCACGTCGGGCGAGTCCTCCATCTTCCAGAAGATCGGCCCGGCGAGGATCGTCGGCCCGACTGGAACGACCTCGAACTCGAACTCCGTGACGATGCCGAAGTTCGAGCCGGCGCCGCGCATCCCCCAGAACAGCTCCGGGTTCTCGTCCGCGCTCGCCTTGACGAACTCGCCGTCGGCGGTGACGACGTCGACGCGCCGGAGCTTGTCGATCGACAGCCCGTGCTTGCGCTGGATCCAGCCGATGCCGCCGCCGAGGGTCAGCCCGGCGACGCCAGTGTGCGTGACGATCCCGGACGGAGCGGCAAGGCCAAACGCCTGCGCCTCCTTGTCGAGCTCGCCGAGCAGCACGCCGGCCTGCACGCGCGCCGTGCGCTTGTCGGGATCGACGCGAACGCCCTTCATCGGGCCGAGGTCGATCACGAACGCGTCGTCGGCGACGCTCAGGCCCGGGAAACTGTGCCCGCCGCTGCGCACCGTCGTCGGCAGGCCGTTTGCGCGCGCGAACTTGACCGCCGCGATGACGTCGGCCACGCCGTCGCAGCGGGCGATCAAGGCAGGCCGCCGGTCGATCGAGCCGTTCCAGATCTTGCGCGCCTCGTCGTAGTCGGAGTCGTCGCGCCCGACGACGTGTCCCCTGAGCCCGGCGGAGAGCTCGGCGACCGCGCTCTCCTCCAGCGTGAGTCCCTCGGCGATGGCAGTCATGGCCTCAGTGTCTCACTCGACGGCAGTCCTCACCACTTTCTTCCGCAAGCACTAGCAGGGACCTGTCTCGTCCGCGAGCGCAATCCCCGTCAGCAGGACACCGCCTGACCTTGCGTAGCTCACGAACGAAGCCTCGCTCCGTGGGTCGCCGTAGATCGGCGAATACCGCGGCGCGGTGACGCGCACGTCGGCATACCCGTGCGGCGGAACGCAGGCGGACATCTGATTGCTGATCGGCTGGACGCCGACACGACCCGCCCACGAGGCCGCGTTCGACCGAACCTCGAACGCCCGCGGCGGGACGTCGTTCGGCGCGCGCACCGACAGGGTCACGTACCGGCGTTCCCGAGCGGTCTGTCCCGGCGCCGCGAAAATCCTGATCGTCCCGACCACGCGCGGGATCGTCCAGCCGTCCCGATAGAGGTTGAACGCCAGCCATTGCGCGCGCCACGGGCGCTCGGCGCGGATCAGGTCGACCCCGCGGTTCTCGGCAACCACCTTGCCGGCGAGCCGGAAGCGCGTCTCGGCAACCGCCTGCGCGACGTAGTCGGACAACGAGACGTTCGCCTTTCCGGTGGTGCGGTCGAAGCTCAGCGTCGTCGTCGGGAACGTGTCGGGCGTTCCGCTGTACGCGCGGTCGTAGACCGCCGCACGCCGGACGGATGCGTTCCAGAACTCGACATTCCACCAGTACGAGACGTTCTCCCAGTAGTCGCCGTAGAGGAAGGGGTACGGAACCATCGTCACTGTGCCGCCCGTGCCGACTCTTTGGTCGAGCCAGTCGAAGACGGCGCTCTGATCGAGCGTCAGGGGCCGTCCGCTCGTCCCGTCGTGCGTCAAGAGCCGCGTGAACGCGGCGGCCGTCTGGACGGGCGCGAGCGCGATCGCGAGCGCCGCGAGCGCGAGCGCGACGCGGCGTCCCGCAAGCAACAACGACATCACGGCGATCGCCAGGAACGCGAGGAAGAGCTCGGCACCGCTCTCGGAGCCGCCGATGCCGAGCAGCGTCTCGTTCAGGTACGCGACCGGCGAGTCGACGTTGAACTTCTTGTAGCTGATCACGGGAACGAACGCGAACGCCAGCGCCAGAAGCGCCCCGCTCGCAGCGATGGCCCAGCGTTTCCAGGCGCGCTCGAGCAGAATCGCGACGAACGCGACGAGCAGCAGCGGCACGACGTAGAAGAGATAGCGATCGTGCAGGCGGCCCGCGCCGAAGCGGAGGTCGTACGAGGTGACCTCGAGCAGCAGCGCGACGACGGCCACTCCCGCGATCGCGGCGAACGCGCGTTGCCCGCGCGTGCGCTCCTGCACGACCGACGACAGCAGCCATGCGACCCCGAGCACGAATGGCACGATCCCCACGCCCAGCCCGAGCGGCGCGATGTGTTCGAGCAGCGAACGCGGCATCCCGCTCGGCGCGACATTGCCCTCGGCGGTAACCGAATAGGTTCCGAGCGCCCGTGAGAGGTTCCCCGTCGCGGCCAGGATCACCGCGACGGCAGCGAGCACGGCGTAGGCGGCTGCAAGCAGCCGGTGCTCGGCCACGACTCGGCGCGGCGCGGGCCGATCGAGGAGGAGCGCCACCGGCACGATTGCGAACAGGACGGCGAACTGCGTCCGCGCCAGAATCGCGACCCCGATCGCGACGAGCAGCAGTGCATCGTTGCGAGCCCGTGGCGAGACGGCCGTGTTGTGCAGCGCGAGGATCGCCCAGAGAAACGCCGGATAGGCAACTGCCTCGGTCATCAGGAACGACGCGAGCACGATCCACGGCAGGCAGACCGTCAGCACGGCGACGACGTACGCCAACCGGCTGCCGTTCGTGACCCGCCGAGCCAGAAGGAAGGCTGGAATCGCCGCCGAGCTCATGACGAAGCCGTTGAGGAGGTGCCCGTCGCGGAGCCCGCTCGGGACGAAACTCCCGTCGAAGAGCGGCGCGAGGAGCAGCGGATACAGCTGGTTGACGTTCCCGATCAGCTCCCCGTGCACGTGCGGCAGCGGCGAGTGCAACTGTCCGATGCTGATCGCGAGGCGCTCGTAGAGCAGTTCGTCCGTCATGACGTACCAGTCCGCGACCCGCGTCGTGAGGATGGCCAGGGCCCCACCCAGGGCGAGCCAGAGCGCCACGATCGGGATCCACCGTCTTGCCCAGGGCCGGTCCACGGACGAGCAACCTAGTCGCATGACAGGTCGGCCGCGCCGCTCTGCATTATTCGGGGTAATGGCCGAGGAGCGGGACGAGCTCGAGCAGGCATGGACGGCGCTCGCCGACCGCGAGCGCCTGCTGAACGAGACGCTTGCGCGGCGGTCGGCCGAGATCGAGGCGCGCTCGCGCCGCTACGAGGAGATCGGCGCCGACCTCGACGTGCGGCGGCGCATCATCGAGGAGTCCGAGGAAGAGCTTCGGACACGTGAGCAGCGAGTGCTGCTCGCGGAGGAGGAGCTTCGCGACCGGCAGGCGGAGATCGAGCGGACCGCGATCGAGGCCGACCGCCTCCGCGAGCGTGCGCGCGAGCTCGACGTGCGGGCCAGCGAGCTGCGGATGCTCGGAACGGAGCTCGAAGAGCGTGGCGAGTGGATCGCCACGGCGAGCGCGGCACTCGAAGCGCACGACCGGCGTGCGGACGTGCTCACCGCTCGGCAGACCGAGGTCGAGCAGCGTGCTGCGGAGCTCGCGGAGCGGGAGCGCCTGGAGAGCGCGGCGATGCGGCAGCTCGATGCGCGCGCGGCCGAGCTGGACGGGCGCTCCGAGGAGATCGACCGGCGGCGACGCAAGCTCGCGGAGGCGGAGGTCGCATTGACGCCGCGGGTCGCGGCCGTCGCCGAGCAGGAGCGCACGGCGACGCGGCGCCAAGAGGAGCTGGACGAGCTGGCACCGCGGCTCGCCGCCCGTGAGGAGCAGCTCGGGAGGCGCGCGGCGAAGCTGGCGCAGCAGGAGACGGAACTGGCGCGCCGGTTACGCGACGTGCGTGAGCAAGAGGCGCGGCTTGCCCGGCTCGACGAGCGGGAGCGGCAGCTGAGCCCGCGCGAGCTTGCGCTCGAGCGCACCGCTGCAGAGCTTGCGGAGCGGAGCGCGTGGCTGACCGAGGCGCTCGCTCGCGTCGAAGCGCGCGAGGTCGACGTCGCCGACCGCGAGCGCCACGCCGTGGCGGCCGAGACGCGGTTCGAGCGACAGGACGAGGAGTTGGCGTTACGCGTCGCGGCGCTGGACGACCGTGACCGGCAGCTCGGCGAGCAGGAGCGAATGCTGGCGGAGCGGCGCCAGCGTCTCCGCGAGGAGGAGCTGTCTAAGTCCAGTACGCCATGAGGATCGCGTCGATGTAGTCGTCGCCGCGCTGGTAGTGCTCCTTGCGGTAGCCCTCCTGCACGAACCCGAACCTCTCGTAGAGCGCGATCGCGGCGGTGTTCCACGGGAACACGTGCAGCTCGAGCTTCCGCACCCCCGCCTTGCGTCCCCACTCGACCGCTGCTTCAAGCAACGCGGTGCCGATGCCTCGGCGGCGGTGCGTCTGCGCGACCATCAGCCCGAGGTCGGCGACGTGGCGGCTCGCCGGATGCTGGTCGCGAGCGATGGACAGCCGGCCGACGATCTCGCCGCCGTCCTCGGCGACGAACACCGCCGCGTTGGGATAACGGCGGATGGCGCGCAGATAGCGACGCTCATCGGCGGCGTTGCGCCAGCCGTCCGTCGTAACGAGCCAACCCTCCGGCTCGGCACCGACGGCGTCGCCGAGCTCCTTCAGCCCCTGCGCGTCGCCGGGCTCGGCGCGGCGCACGATCACTCGACTACGACGCCCGCGCCGCCGCGCCGCGGATCCCCGGCGGCGGCCAGCTCTCCGTCCTGCAGCGTGACGGCGGCCGCACCGCCGAAGAAGAGGTTGCGGCTGCGCCAGCGGGCGACGTTCCAGCCCATCCGCTCGAGCCTGTCGAGCTCCTCCGGATCGTGGCCGCCTTCGCAGTGCAGCACGTCCGATTCGTCGAGGTGGACGCGCGGCCGGTCGATTGCGTCCTCGACCGCAAGCCCGTGGCCGACGACGTTGGCGACGATCTGGAGCACGGCGCCACGCAACCTGAGCGAGCCCGCGCTGCCGACCACGAGGTGCGGGCTCCCGCCGCGCAGCACCAGCGACGGGCTCATTCCCGACGACAGCCGTTTTCCCGGGCGCGGCTTCCGGGCGATGTCGAACTCGCCGATCATGTTGTTCATGTGGATGCCGGTGCCTGGCACCACGATCCCGGAGCCGGCGCCGGTGGACGCCGTGAGCGCGACCGCGTTCCCTCGACCGTCAACGGCCGAGATGTGCGTCGTGCCGCGCGTGACGACGGCGCCGCCCAGCTCGAGCGCGCGCAGCAGGCCGCGACCCGCCGGAGCCTGGAGCTGCTCGCGCATGACGCGCGCGAGCGCATCGATCGCCTCGGCTTTGCCCGGCTCCCCCACGCCCAGCTCCTCGAGGAGCGGCAACCCGTAGGCGAGCAGGACGCCGCCCCGCGACGGCGGCGGGTTCGAGTAGAACTCCTCCCCGCAGAAGCGCGCACGGACGGGGCGGCGCCGGATGACGCGGTACTCGCTCAGGTCGCGCTGAGTGAAGCAGCCGCCGTTCGCACGGATGTGCTCGACCATTCGCACCCCGAGCTCGCCGGTGTAGAGCTCCTGGGCGCCGTTCTCGGCGAGCAGCTCGAGCGTGTGCGCCAGGTCCCGCTGGACGAGTGTGTCGCCGACGTCGAGCGCGGCGCCGTCGTGCTCGTAGATCGCGGTTGCCTCGGGCGTGTGGCGGAGAATCAGGTCGAGGATCCGGTGTAAGTAGGCCTGGCCCTCGTTGAGCTGTACGCCGTCGCGCGCGAGCTGGATCGCCGGCTGAAAGAGCTCGCGCCACGGCAGCCGACCGAACGCACGGTGCGCCGTCTCGAGCCCGAGCGCCGCACCGGGGATCGCGCACGACGCCGCGCCGATCTCGAACTGCTGCGTCGAGCCGCCGCTGAAGTCGATGACGACGTGATGCGTCCCGCCCGGCTCGCGCCCGTCACCGAGACCCGGGATCGCGGTGAAGAAGTCGAACACGCGCGTGCTCCTGTCGCGCCCGCGGTGCACGAGCATGAAGCCGCCGGCGCCCGGGCCGGTGAGCGGACTCTCGGCGACCCACGAGACGAGCGCCGCGGCGACGGCTGCGTCGACGGCGTTGCCGCCGGCCTCCAGTGCCTGCGCGCCCGCCTGCGCGGTGAGCGCGTGTCCGCCTGCGACCGCCCCCTTCATGCGGGAAGGGTAGACCCGCACCGCCGCGTGGTGCGGGTCTTCCGGGAGTTGCCGCAGCTATCTATCCCAGTAGACGCGCAGAGGACGCCGGGCTTACGCCGTGCTCGTGAAGTTCACTCGAACGAGTTAGTTGCGCAGGAAGGACGGCGGCTCGAGCTCTTCGTCCGTGGCGGTGAGCGCGGTGACGAGGCTGTGCGCCGGCCTCCTCGCGACACTGCCGCCGCCGACGCCCGTCACCACCACCGTCACCCAGACCTGACCTGTGAGCCGCTCGTCGATCGTCGCGCCGAAGATGATTTGCGTCTCGTCGGTCGCCGTCTGGCGGATGACCTCGGCCGCCTCGTTCACCTCGAGCAGCGAGAGGTCGTCGCCGCCGGCGATCGAGAGCAGGATCCCGCGTGCGCCGTGCAGGTCGGTGTCGATCAGCGGCGAGCGCAGCGCTCGCTCGGCGGCTTCACGGGCACGGTTCTCCGCGCCGGACGAGAAGCCGATGCCCATCAGCGCCGAGCCGGAGCCCTCCATGATCGTCCGCACGTCCGCGAAGTCGAGGTTGATCAGGCCCGGGAGCGTGATCAGGTCGCAGATGCCCTGGACGCCTTGGCGCAGGACGTCGTCGGCGATCTTGAACGCGTCGATCATCGAGGTCGACTTGTCGAGCACCTCGAGCAAGCGGTCGTTCGGAATCACGATCGTCGTGTCGCACTCCTCGCGCAGGAAGTCGACGCCGGCCTCGGCCGCGCCGCGGCGCTTCGTTCCCTCGAACTTGAACGGCAGCGTGACGATGCCGACGGTGAGCGCGCCCAGCTCCTTCGCGATCCGGGCGACGACCGGCGCAGCTCCGGTGCCGGTGCCGCCAGCCTCGCCTGCGGTCACGAAGACCATGTCCGAGCCGCGGAGCGCGTGCTTGATCTGGTCGTAGCTCTCCTCCGCGGCCTTGCGCCCGACCTCCGGCTCGGCGCCGGAGCCGAGCCCCTGCGTCAAGTCGCGGCCGATGTGGATCTTGTTCTCGGCCTCGGAGATCTGCAGCTGCTGCAGGTCGGTGTTGACGGCGACGAAGTCGACCTGGTTGATGCCGGCATCGATCATCCGGTTGACCGCGTTGAGGCCGGCGCCGCCGACGCCGACAACCTGAATCTTGGCGAGGTACGAGCCGAGCGACCCCGTGCGCGCGTGCGAGAGACGCGGCGCAGGCTCGGGCATCGGCTCGTAGAACCTGGTGACCGGCGGCTCGGGAATCGACGGCGGAGCCGGAATCGGCTCGGGCACCGCGGCCGGTGCGGGCTCCAGCTCGGGCTCGGGGTCCGGCTGCGGGCTCGGGACCGACGGAGCGGGTGTCTCGACCTCGTCCTCCCAGGTCGGAACGTGCTCGACGGTCGACTCATGCGGCTCCTCCGCGGGCGGCTCCTGGCCGGCAGTCTCGCGCTCCTGCTGCCGCTGTGCTGCCTCGGTTGCCTTGAAGAGCTCGGCGAGCGGGCCCTCACGCATGCTCGCGCGTTTTCGCGCCATTGAGCACCTCCTTTGCGAGGTCGCGGTAGAGGGCGGCGGCGTCGCCGGTCGGGTCGTAGCCGAGCACGGACTGTCCTTTCACAGGCGCTTCGGCGTAGCGCACGGTCTTGCGGATCTTGGTGTTGAAGACGAGATCGCCGAAGTTCTCCTTGAGGATGTCCACGGCCTCGCGAGAATGCAAGAGGCGCTTGTCGAACATCGTCGGCAGGATCCCCTGGATCTCGACCTCCGGGTTGAGGTTCTCGCGGATCATCGAGAGCGTGTTCTCAAGCTGCACGAGCCCGCGCAGCGAGAGGTACTCGCACTGCACCGGGACGATCACGCCGTTCGACGCGACGAGCGCGTTGATCGTCAGCAGCCCGAGCGACGGCGGTGTGTCGATCAGGATGTAGTCGTAGCCCGGCTTGACCGAGACGAGCGCTTTCTCGAGCGCGCGCTCGCGGCCGATCATCGAGGAGAGCGCGAGCTCGGCGCCGGCGAGGTCGATCGACGAGACGGCCACGTCGATCTCCGCCTCGCGGATGATCTCCTCGATCGGGAGCTTGTGGACCAGGACGTCGAACATCGAGCGCTCGATCTCGTCGGGGTTCCAGCCCTGGCTCATCGTCAGGTTCCCCTGGGGGTCGAGGTCGACCGCGAGCACGGAGTGACCGCTCTCCTTGAGCGCGACTCCGAGGTTCAGCGTGGTGGTCGTTTTCGCCACGCCGCCCTTCTGGTTGGCGAACGCGATGACCCGGGCCATAGACGGTTCCTTCTTAGTGGACGATGCGCGTGTGTTGGGACGCGGAAGTAGGCGTGAGAGCCCCATGCGGCGCTCTTTCCACCCAGGATAGCCCGTTCCTGCCGATACTCCGCATAATCATGCGGGTCCCGGACGGCGCGCTACTTGGCGAGCTGCGAGCTGGTGGTCTGCCCCGGCGCTTGGAGCTGGAGGCGGAGCGTGTATTTCAGGAGGACCGGGGCCGCGCTGACCAGGCGCGCGTCGCAGTCGCCCGGCCCCATGTTGGGGAGGACGAGCGTGCGCGTCTTCTGGCCCTTCGCGATCGTGCGCGTCCCGGCGACCTCACCGTTGCAGACGACCTGGATGCGCGCGCGGACGCCCTTGCGCGTCGCACGCGAGACGGTGGCCTTGAACGTGATGCGGCGGCCGGGGCCGAGCAGCCCGAACGGGACGCTCTTGGTGTCGTGGGGAGTCAGCGTGCCGACGCGGTTGACGACCAGCGGCGTGTTCGGCGCGGCCGGCAGCGCCGCGGGCGGGGTGCCGAGCGCGGCGAACATGTCGGCCTTCAGCTTGTCGTCGGGCGGGCTCAGCCAGGTGATGCCGTAGTGGTACGTCGGGCCGACGTGGATGTACGCATAGTCCTCGGCGAAGATCTCGGCGATGCTGTGCGCCCAGCCGAGCGAGTAGTCGAACGCGACCTCGCGGCTTTGGAACAACGCGGCCATCCCGCGGTCCTGCCACCAGACCGGAATGCCGTTGAGCTCGGGAATCCCCGGATTCGGCGTCGAGGCGTCGAGGTGGTGCCCGTACTCATGGATCAACGTCCCCTCGATGAACTGGTTCTTGCCGGCGGGGATCATGATCGTCGGCCGCGAGCCGACTTGCGTATAGCACGCTGCGGCTTCCGACCCGCACAGACCGTCGATCTGCTGGTCGGGGACGATCCTGATCGTGACGTCGCTGATCTCGTTCCCGTGGGCGGTGGCGCGCAGGACGTTCGCGTACCAGTCCGTGTCGACGTTGGCGGCGCGGACGTCGAAGGTGATCGGGCGTCCCTGCAGGTCGGTCGTGGTGACGATCGCCGCGCTTGCACCGGCGGCAACGGCAAGCGTGAGGACGAGCGCGACGAGGGTGACGAGCGATTTCTTCACGGCCGGGCGGCTCATCGAAGCACAGGGACCTGGGTGCCTGCGAGCCGGGATGTAAGAACTAGGTTAGAAATCGCCATGCCAGGGGGTGCCGGATGGTAGCCACTGATTCTCGAAACCCCTGGTAGACGCGTGATACTGGACAGCGGCCATCCTGTCCGGTATCGGCCCGTGCTAACACGTTCGTTAGCAAGGCGTTTGCAGACCGAGTTCAGCCGCTGGCCGCCGCGAGAAGCTCCGCCATCCCGGCTGCGGCGGCAAACAATGCGAAGCCTGCGGCGGCACGGAGGTCGTCGCAGTGGCGGCGAACACGCCCACCGTCGAAGACGTGGCGGACACCCTGGAGGTCGAATGGTTCATTCGCGAGGCAGAACTCCGCAGACACCCGAAGCAGAGCCTCGTCCGCCAGAACGAGCAGCACGAGGCGAAGCTCGAAGCGGCGCGGCAGCAGCTCGAGAACGAGCTGTCTGACCTGCTCGGGCCGGATGAGCGTCGCTGGCGGCTGTTCCGAGCCCGCCGCCAGCGCGCGTTGCGTCAGCAGGTGGACGCCGCGCTTGACCGGCGAATGCGTCGGTCGTTCGCCTAGTGGAGGGAATCGTGCGCCTCATCTAGGATCGACGCGGTAGGGGAAAGGAGCCCTGATGAGCCTGATCGATCGCATCGACGAGGCGCGAGCCCGTTGGAACGTCCTCGACCATCCCTTCTATCTCCGTTGGGAGTGTGGCGAACTGACGCAAGGTGAGCTCGCGCTTTACGCCGGCGAGTATCGCCACGCGGTCGCGGCGCTGGCAGACACGGCCGCCGCGGGCGGCGACGGTGACCATGCGGCGGAGGAGGCCGCGCACCTCGAGTTGTGGGACGACTTCGCGGCTGCGCTGAGCGCACCACTCGACCGCAGCCCGAAGCCCGAGACGATCGAGTGCGTAAACGCCTGGCGCCGCGAGGACCCGCTCGAAGCGCGAGCCGTGCTGTACGCAATCGAAGCGAGCCAACCGGCCATCTCACGCACGAAGCTCGAAGGCCTGGTAAGCCATTACGGTTTCACACCGGCCACGCAGGCGACGGCCTACTTCGAGATCCATGCCACCCGAGACAACGAGCACGCCGCCGCATCGGCGGAAGTGTTGCTAGAGCGCCCTCAGGAAGAGGCCGATCGTCTACTGGCTGCCGCAGAAGCCGCACTGAGAGGCAACTGGCACCTGCTGGACGGCGTCAACGCCTCGCACATGACTCCGCGAACGGCGGCATAGCCGGCGTTCTCCGCTAACCCACGCACCTTCGCGCCGAGACGACTCTGCGCGCGCCACGATTGCGTCGTGCACCGAGCGCGGAGGGCGAAGGGCCGACTCCCAATACCAGACATCAAGATCCCCGCCGTTGTCCTCGGCCGAAAGTCTGGGCGAACCGAGCCGTTCGCCAGTGGCGGGGCGCCGCAGCGGGAC
>DATFTK010000051.1:0-15226 GCA_035262005.1 Gaiellaceae bacterium
CTGCAGATGCTCGAGGAGGACGAGCATGCGCGGGCCGCGGTCAGACAGCGCTATCGCGCCTTCACGGTCGACGAGTACCAGGACGTCAACCTCCTCCAGCAGGAGCTGCTCGACCGCTGGCTCGGAAAGAGCGACGAGCTCTGCGCCGTCGGCGACGACTACCAGTCCATCTACGCTTTCACCGGCGCGACGCCGGAGCATCTGCTCGGGCTGCCGGCACGATTCCCGCACGCGACGGTCGTCCGGCTCGAGTTGAACTACCGCTCGTCGCCGGAGGTGCTGACGCTCGCCAACCGGATCGTCCCGGCTTTGGGCGGCGCGGAGAAGGTGTTGCGCGCGTCGCAACCGAGCGGGCCGGAGCCGCTTGTGTGTTCCGCGGCCGACGAGCCTGCGTTCGTGCTCGAACGGATTCGCGAGCTGCACTCGGGAGGTCTCCCGTACGAGGAGATCGCGGTTCTCTGCCGGACGAACGCGCGGCTGGCGGACTTCGAGGAGCCCTTCCACGAAGCGGAGATCCCGTTCCAGGGTGCCGCGCTCCTGTCGCGCGAGGCCGCGAGGCAACTGTTGAAGCGGCTCCGCGGGGTGAGCCCGACGCCCGCGGTCGGCGCCACGCTGCGTGCGTACGCGAGCGACGCCGGCTGGGCTGAGCACCCGCCGGAGAAGCTCGGGGAGCGCGAGCTCGTTCGTCAGGGGGATCTCGGTCGCCTCGTCAAGCTCGCCGCCGAGTTCGACGACGGCGCGCGCACGACGCGCGACTTCGTCGCCGACCTCGAGCAGCGCTTCGGCACGAGCGGGCCCGCACGCTGCGGCGTCCACCTGCTCACCCTCCACGGGGCGAAGGGGCTCGAGTTCGAGGCGGTGTTCCTGCCGCACGTCGAGGAGCGCGAGCTGCCGATCCGCCAGGCAAAGCAGGACCACGACGTCGCGGAGGAGCGAAGACTGCTCTATGTCGGCTTGACGCGGGCAAAGCGGCACCTCACGGTGACCTGGAGCGGCAAGCCGAGCCGCTTCCTCGCCGAACTGGGCGTGGAGACGAGCGCGCGTCGGCCGGCCGAGCCCGACGATCCGCTCTACACGGCGCTGAAACGGTGGCGTCTGCAACGCGCGACAGCCGACGACCTGCCGGCGTACGTCGTGTTCCACAACGCGACGCTCGCCGAGATCGCCGGGCGCCGTCCACGCGACCTCGTCGAGCTCGGGTCGGTTCCGGGAGTCGGGCCGGCGAAGCTCGAGCGTTACGGCGACGAGGTGCTTGCAGTTCTGCGCGCTGCGTGAGCTGTCGCGGTTCGGCGAGACCTAGTCGAGCGCTGTCAGCAACAAGTCGAGCATCACCCTCGGGTCGCGGCGGACGCGGGTGCCCTCGCCTTCTTGCCGCTTCGCGAGATCGAGCGCGCGCGGGTCGGTGAGCGGTTTGAGTCGACCGTCGCGGATCAGGTCCTCGTCGACGCCGCCGAGCCGTCCGCCGTACGTCGTGTAGACGGGCACGCCGAGCGCGGCTGCCTCACGGTTCATCGTCCCACCCGCGGAGACGACGACGTCGGCGAGCGCGATCAGGCTCTGCGCGTCGACAGCGCGGTCGGGGACGATCATCGAGGGCAGCTCGAGCCGGCGCACGAACTCGCGCTGCTCCTCCGTCCGCGGCAGTACGACGGCCTGAACTTCGGGATGCGCGCCGAGGAAGTCGAGCGTCTGCGGGAAGAGCGGGTTCGAGTGCCTGTGGTACAGCGACACGTCCGGCGGCGGTCGCAGCACGACGAGCACGCGGCCACGGTCGATGTTCAAGCGCTCGAGCACTGTCGGATCGGGCTCGAAGTCGGAGAGGTAGTACTCCTCCTTCAGCCCGGGGTAGCGCTGCAGCTTCGGCGGCCGGACGCCGAAGCGCTCGAGCCGCTCCGGCGGGATCGCGTCGGGAACGACGACCCGCGTCGCGGCCCGCATGCCGAGCTGATGCTGGAGCGTCGCGAACTCGTAGTCGTGCGTCGTCCCGCTCGGGATTCCCAGCCGGCGCGCGCTCAGCGTCAGCTCGTGCGAGCCGTGCGCGAGTGCGAGCTCGAACCCGCGTGGCCGCGCCCACTTGCGGAGCGCGTAGAGGCGCGTGAAGAGCGAGCGTCCCTTGCCGAGTCGCGACCGCCCGCCGTGCCGTCCGATCACCGTCGCCTCGAGTCCGTGCAGCTCGAGCAGCTGGAGCGTCTGGGCGTAGTCGCGCGCTGTGATCTCGACCTCGTCCCCGCGTTCGCGCAGGAGGGCGATCAGCGGCCGGAACACCAGCACGTGCGCCGAGGCGGTCATGTCGACCCACACCTTCATAGCAGTGCCTCGATCGCGTCCGCGGCGCGCTGACCGGCGTGCCCGTCCCAGAGCTCGGGAACGCGCCCGGGCGTCGGCTCCTGCAGCAGCCGAGGCAGGTCAAGCAATTGCTGGCGCGTGATCAGCCGGTTCGTCCCTTCGAGCGTTTCCGGCCGCTCGGTAGTCGTGCGCAGCGTGAAGCAGGGGACGCCGAGCACCGTGGTCTCCTCCTGAATTCCACCGGAATCGGTCACGACTGCGGCCGCCTGCGCCTCCAGCGAGAGAAAGCGCAGGTACGGAAGCGGCTCCGTGATGACGACGCGGCCGGCATCGCCGAGATTCTTCTTCGTCCGCGGATGCACCGGAAAGATCACAGGCAGCGTTTCGGCGATCTCGTCGAGCGCGGCGACCGTCTCGGCAAGCGCCTCGCGATCGTCGACGAGGCTCGGACGATGGAGCGTCACCAGGACGTAGCTCTGCGCCTCGACATCGAGCTTCAGTAGGCGAGCCGCATCGAGGTTTGCGAGGAGCGTGTCGATCATCGTGTTGCCGACCCGCCGCACGCGCTCCTCGGGGAGGTGCTCTCGCTCGAGATTCGTGTCGGCGCTTGGCAGCGTCGTGAGCAGCAACGCCGACAGGTGGTCGGTCAGGACGCGGTTGACCTCCTCCGGCATCGACCAGTCGTGGCTGCGCAAACCCGACTCGATGTGAACGCCACGGATTCCGAGCTTGCGCGCGGCGACCGCACCGGCGAGGGTCGAGTTGACGTCGCCGGCCACGACCACGAGCTCGGGTCGTAGCTCCGCGAACGCACGCTCGAGCTCCGCGGCGGCGGTTTCCGGCGTTCGCGCCTCGAGCTGCACGTGCGGTCGCGGCAGCGGCAGCTCCGCGAAGAAGACGTCCTTGAGCAGCGCGTCGTAGTGCTGCCCCGTGTGGACGAGCCGCTGCTCGACCCCGCGTTGTTCGAGCGCCGCGTAGACCGGCGCGACCTTCATGTAGTTCGGCCGTGCGCCGACGACGTGTACGACCATCAGCGCTCGGCGAGCAGCTCCGGCATCCGGACGGCGCCGGGCTCGCGCTCCACGTGGCGCTCGTGCCAGAGCGTGAATGCGAGCAACCCCCACAGCTGACGGCTCAGGTCCTCCCGGCCGGCGACATGGTCGTCGAGCAGCGTCTGTACCACGCGCGGCTCGAAGAACCCTTGGCGTCGCAACGCTTCCGTGGACAGCGTCTCGCGCGCGAAGGGCTCGAGCTCGCCGCGTAGCCACGCGGCGGCCGGGATCGAGAAGCCGCGCTTCTTGCCGTGCACGATCTCGTGCGGCAGCAACGGCGCGGCGGCCTTGCGCAGCAGCACCTTCTTCGAAAGACCACGCACCTTGTGTCGCGTCGGCAGCGCCAGTGCGAGGTTCGTGACCACGGTGTCGAGGTACGGAACCCGCGCCTCCAGCGAGTGCGCCATCGAGGCGCGGTCGGTCTTCACGAGCAGGTCGTCGACGAGGTAGACGCCGAGGTCGACGTCCTGCAGCCGGGCGAGCTGATCGGCCCCCTGCGTCTCCGCGTAGCGTGTGCGGAGCAGGTCGACCGGGTCGAACGCGCTGCGCCGGCCGGTCAGCTGCGCGCGCTGGTCCGGGGCGAAGATCTCCTTCCAGCCATGGTGGCGCTCGAGCGGCGGGAGGTGCGCCGCGCGGACGAAACGCTTGGCGCGGTAGTCGAAGCTCGCCTTCGCCGTGGAGCTCGGCAGGCGCTCGACGACCGGGCGTGTGAGCCGCGCCAGGCGGCCGACACGTTCGGCGAGCAAGTCCGCCGCATACGTGTAGTAGCCGCCGAAGAGCTCGTCGCCGCCTTCACCGGAAAGCGCGACCTTCACGTCGCTCGCCGCGAGCTCGGAAACGAGGTAGGTCGGAAGGGCCGACGAGTCGGCGAAGGGCTCGTCGAACGCCTCGGCAAGCGCAGGCAGCAGGAGCGCCGCGTCCGGCCTCAGCACCAGCTCGCGGTGTCGGGTGCCGTACCGCTCCGCAACCCGTCGGGCGTCGGCGAGCTCGTCGAACGAGCGTTCCTCGAAGCCGATCGAGAACGTCCGCAGCGGCTCCGAGCTCTCCTCCGCCCCGAGGGCCGCCAGCAGCGCGGAGTCCACGCCGCCCGAGAGCAGCACGCCGACCGGCACGTCGCTCACGAGATGCGCACGAACTGAGTCGCGCAGTCGCGAGCGGAGCTCCTCGACGAGCTCGGCCTCCTCGTCCTCCCGTTCCGGCAGCGGCGCCGGGCGAGCAAACCGCTCGAGCCGCACGCCGCCGTCCTCCCAGACGAGCAGGTGACCTGCGGGCAGCTTGCGCGCGTCGCGGAAGATCGTCAGCGGCGCCGGGATCGAGTTGAACGCAAGGAATGCCTCGACCGCGTCGAGGTTGATCTCGCCGCGTGGCAGCCCCCGCAGCTCGGACGCGAAGGCCAGCTCGCGGTCGACGTGCCGGTAGTAGAGCGGCTTGATCCCGAAGCGGTCGCGCGCGAGCACGAGCCGGCGGCGCCGCGTGTCCCAGATCGCGACGGCGAACATGCCTCGCAGCCGCTCGGCGAAGCCGTCGCCGTGCTGCTCGTAGAGGTGGAGCAGGACTTCCGTGTCGCCCTGTGTCCGGAAGGTGTGTCCCGCACGCTCGAGCTCAAGCCGAAGCTCGCGGTAGTTGTAGAGCTCGCCGTTCTGGACGACGCGCAGCGTCCCGTCCTCGTTGGCGATCGGCTGGTCGCCGGTCTCGAGGTCGATGATCGAGAGCCGCCGCGCTGCAAGCGCGACCGTGCCGTCCGCGAACTCGCCGGCGCTGTCAGGTCCTCGGTGGACGAGCGTCGCGCTCATGCGCGCGACGCGCTCCGGATCGACGGAGCCGTTCGCGGACACGACTCCGCAGATCCCGCACATAGCGCAGGAGTCTAGGCGCGACGTAGGCTCGACCCGTGCACTTCACGACCCACGACCAGCTGATCCTGCTGGCGCTGCTGGCCGTCCTCGCGGCGCTGCTGATCGCGGCGCCGAAGCTGCATGTCCCGTACCCGATCTTCCTCGTTCTCGGCGGGCTTGCGCTGGGGTTCGTGCCCGGGATGCCGACGATCACGCTGCCCCCGGACGTGGTGCTCGTCGCCGTCCTCCCGCCGTTGCTCTACCTCTCCGCCTACCGGACGTCGCTGCGCGACCTGCGTTCGAACGCGCGCGCGATCTTCATCCTCGCCGTCGGTCTCGTCGTGGCGACGACGGTCGGCGTGGCGCTCGTCGCGCACAGATGGGTGGACAACATGTCGTGGAGCGCGGCGTTCGCCCTCGGCGCCGTCGTGGCTCCGACGGATGCCATCGCCGCCACCTCGATCATGCACCGCCTGGGCGTGCCGCGCCGGCTCGTCTCGATCATCGAGAGCGAGAGCCTCGTCAACGACGGGACGGCGCTCGTCCTCTTTCGGGTTGCCGTCGTCGCGGCGGTCGCGGGCGACTTCTCGCTCTGGGATGTCTCCTGGCGCTTCGTGTGGGCTGTCGTCGGCGGGATCGGCATCGGCCTGATCGTCGGCTTCCTCGTCGCCGAGACCCGGCTTCGGATCGACAATCCGCCGGTCGAGGTCACGCTCTCGCTGATGACCGGCTATTTCGCGTTCATCCCGGCCGCGGCCGCGAGCGCGTCCGGTGTCCTCTCCGTTGTGACAGCCGGCGTCTACCTCGGGTGGCGCACGCCGGAGCTGACGTCGGTCCAGACCCGGCTCCAGGGTGAAGCACTGTGGAACATCGTCGCGTTCGTGCTCAACGCGCTCGTGTTCGCGCTCCTCGGATTGCAGCTCTCGAGCATCCTCGACACGCTGACGGGCATTTCGGGCTGGCAGCTGACGTGGTGGGCACTGCTCGTCACCGGCACCGTCATCGCAACGAGGATCGTCTGGGTGCCGATCTTCTCCTGGCGCAAGAAGAGAAAGCCGTTCACGCACACGTTCCTGCTCTCGTGGGCCGGCATGCGCGGCGCGGTCTCACTCGCGGCCGCGCTCTCCATCCCGCTGCTCACGGACGCGGGGGCTCCGTTCCCGCACCGCGATCTGATCATCTTCCTCACGTTCACAGTCATCCTGGGCACGCTCGTCCTTCAAGGGCTGACGCTGCCGGGGCTCATCCGCCTGCTGCACCTCGAGCCCGACCACTCGACCGACGAGGAGGAGGCGCGCGCGCGGATCCACGCCTCCGAGGCGGCGATCACACGGCTGGACGAGCTCCTGGGCGAGGACTGGGTGCGCCCCGAGACGGCCGAGCGCATGCGCGGGCTCTACGGCTTCCGCATCAACCGCTTCTCCTCCCGGTTCGACGACGGCGACGACGGCGCCGTCGAGCAGCAGTCGCAGGCGTACCAGCGCCTGCGCCGGGAGCTGCTCAATGCCGAGCGGGATGCGGTGACGGAGCTCGGCCGCTCCGGAGACGTCAGCGGTGACGTGGTCCTGCGCGTGCGCCGCGACCTCGACCTCGAGGACGCGCGGCTCGACGTCTAGAGCTCGGAGCGCCGCTGCGGTTATGGGAGCAACTGGCGGAGGAGGCGCACGGACGTCGCCCAGAGCGTGCGCAGGTAGAGCCGAACCGAACGGTCGGCGATCCACTCCAGGTCGTGCGCGAGCTTCTCCGCCATCGAGGTCTCGTAGCCGCGCCGGATCTGCGCGAAGCCGGTCAGGCCGGGGCGGACGATGAGCCGCTGCCAGTAGGCGGGCAGCTTCGCTGCGAGCTCCTCGTAGAAGCGCGGCCGGATCGGCCGCGGCCCGACGAGGCTCATGTCGCCGTTGAGCACGTTCAGGAGCTGCGGGATCTCGTCCAGCTGGGTCTTCCTCAGCCACCGGCCGAAGGTCGTCGTCTCGGCCTGCGTCCGCCGGACGAGCTCCTCGCCGAGGTAGGGGCCGAGGCGGTCCTCGGCGCCGCGGTCCAGCGTCCGGAACTTGAGCATCTCGAAGACCCGCCCGCCCCGGCCGACCCGCTCGCCGCGGTAGAAGAGCGGCCGGCCGCTGGTGGCGAGGATTGCGACGGCGATCGGCACGCTGAGCGGGAGCGAGACGAGCAGGAAGAACGCCGAGAGCAGGATGTCCAGAGCCCGCAGCACGGCGTCACGTGGCCGTGTCTGGCTTGCCTCCGTCAGCTCCGAGAAGCGGTGCGTGAGGGAATCGGTCGCCATGCCCCGATGGTAGAGACCGCGGCGGCGTCATAATGAACGCTTATGGACACGCGACAGCTCGCCGCCTTTTGCGCCGTCGTCGAGCGTAAGAGCTTCTCGCAGGCCGCGGAGCGGCTCGGCGTGACGCAGCCTGCGGTCTCGCTGCAGATCCGCTCGCTCGAGCAACGCCTCGGCCGGCAGCTGCTCGACCGCTCCGGCCGGCGCGTCGAGCCGACCGAAGCGGGGCTGAGGCTCTACGCGTCCGCGCAGCGCCTGCTGCATGCCGAGGAGCAGCTGCTCGAGGAGCTCGAGTCGGACGACGAGGGCATCGTCAGCGGCAATCTCGAGCTCGGCGCCTCGACCGGGCCCGGCGGGACTGTCGTCCCGGTCATCCTCTGCGAGTTCCAGGAACGCCATCCGGACGTCCACGTGCGCCTCTCGGTCTCGGACACGCAGACCGTGGTGGCGCAGGTCGCCGGGCGCGAGCTCGAGCTCGGCATCGTCGGCGCGGGCCGCCGCCACCGCGGCGTCGCCTTCGAGCCCTTCTTCCGGGACGAGGTCGTGCTCGCGGTTCCGGCCGCGCACCCGTTCGCCGGCAAGACGGTCACGCTCGAGCAGCTGAAGGGCGAGCCGCTGATCGTCATGCAGGAAGGAGCGGGTGTTCGCCAGGTGCTGGAGGACGAGCTGCGTCGGACGGGAGCGCGCCTGCGCGACCTCGACGTGCGCCTCGAGCTCGGCCTGCAGGAATCGGTGCGCAGCGCGGTGCTTGCCGGCCACGGTGTGACGTTCATCTCGCGGCTGGCGATCGAGCCCGACCTCGCCGCCGGGGTGCTTGCGACCGCCCGCGTGCGCGGCCTCGACCCGGTGCGCGAGATCTTCCTCGCCCGCGCGAGCGGCCGCAGCGAGACGCGTGCGGCACGCGCGTTCCTCGCGTTCGCACGCGAGCGCGTACCGAGATGATCGTCCGCTGGGGGATCGACAGCCTCCCGGGTGTGGTGGAGGGGGTCGGGATCGAGCGCCCGCTGCTCGTCGCCAGCCCGCGCTGGCACGACGTCGGCATCGTCGCCGCCGCTCGTTGGCAAGAGGTCCCGAGCGCGCGGATTGCCGACGCCGTGGAGGAGGTCGGCGACGGCGTGATCGCTCTCGGCGGGGGCAGCGCAATCGACCTCGGCAAGGCGATCTCGGCGGGAGCAGGCGTGCCGCTCGTCTCCGTTCCGACGACGTACGCCGGTGCCGAGTGGACGCCGTACTTCGGCATCCGTGACCCGGGGCGCAGGCTGAAGGGCGGCGGCTCGGGCGCGCAGCTGGCCGCCGCCGTTTACGAGCCGGAGCTCACGTTGTCCCTGCCCCGCGAACAGACGGTCGGAACGGCGCTGAACGCACTTGCCCACTGCGCCGAGGCGATGTACGCGGAGGGACACAACGGGGCCGGCGACGCCCACGCCGTGCAGGGCGCGAGCCTGATCGGCGAATGGCTCCCTCAGGTGGTGGATCGTCCGCATGACCTCCACGCGCGTACCAAGCTGCTCGAGGGGGCGATGCACGCGGGCGCCGCTCTCGGCGCGTCGATGCTCGCGCTCGGGCATGCGATGGCGCAGGCGCTCGGCGGCCGCTACGGGCTCCCACACGGGGCGATGAATGCCCTGACGCTCCCGCAGGCGCTTGCGTTCAACGAGGAGGTAGCGCCAGACGCCGTGCGCAGGTTCCGCGAGGAGGTGGGCGTCGACATCGAGGAGCTCGCGCGGCTCGGCGGTTTCGAGCGGTTGCGCGACTTCGGCATTCCCGAGGATGACCTGCCTCGGATCGCAGCCGCAACGGTCGAGCGCGCCGGAGCCAAGGCGAATCCGCGTCCGGCCACGGCCGCCGACGTCGAGCGGCTTCTGCATAACATCTACTAATCACTTGAATTAGCCGTTTCGTGGTATGGTCGGGCGGTCGTGGCGGACTCCTCCTTCGACGTGCTCGTGGTCGGCAGCGGCGCCTCGGGCCTCGCGGCCGCCGTGTCGGCCCACCGCGCCGGCGCGCGCGTCGCCGTCGCGACGAAGGGCGCCCTCCAGTCCTGCAACTCCGCGAAGGCCCAGGGCGGCATCCAGGCGGCCTTCGGCGGCGACGACTCGGCCGAGCAACACGCCGAGGACGTCTGGAACTCGTCGCACGAGACGGCGGACCGCCGCCTCGTCGAGATCCTCACCTCGGAGGCGCCGTCGGCGATCCACTGGCTCGAGGAGCTCGGCGTCGAGTTCACTCGCGAGAACGGCGGCTACCGGCTCGCGCGCTGCGGCGGCGCGTCGCGCAAGCGCCTGCTCCAGGTCGGCGACCGCACCGGACATGCGATCACTGCCGCGTTGCGTGACGCGGTCGAGGCCGCCGAGATCCACACCTTTCCCAAGTCGCCGCTTGCCGAGCTCGTTCGGACGGAGAACGGGTGGCGTGCCCGCTGCGGGGACCACACGATCGACGCCACGACGGTGGTCCTCGCAGCGGGCGGGCGGTGCTATCGCGTCGCGCAGGAGCGCGGCGAGCTCTCGACGAACCATCCCGGCGCGACCGGGGAGGTCACGCAGCTGGCGGTCGAGCTCGGCGCCGAGCTGCGTGACTTCGACGCGCTGCAGTACCACCCGAACGGCGGCGCCTGGCCGCAGAACATGCAGGGCTACTCGATCCCGGAGACGACGCGTGCGTATGGGGCCGTCCTCCTCAATGCCGACGGCGAGGAGTTCACGGACTCGCTCGGCCCACGCGACGCCGTCAGCCAGGCGATCGTCGAGGAGGTCGACAAGGGCAAGGGCGTCGAGACGCCCGACGGCCGGCCGGCGGTGTACCTCGACACGACCCGCATCACGGAGGACGACGCGAACGTCTCGCTCCCGTACATGCTCCGTCGCTACCGCGCCGGCGGCATCGACCCGCTGCAGGAGCGCATCCTCACCTACCCCGTGCTCCACTACCAGAACGGCGGCCTCGTCATCGACGCCGACGCGCAGACAACACTCGACGGCCTCTATGCGTGCGGCGAGATCGCCGGCGGCACGCACGGGCGCAACCGCATGATGGGCAATAGCTTGCTCGAATGCTGCGTCTTCGGACGACGTGCGGGAAAGGCGGCAGCGAAAGCGGCATGACCACGATCACGACCACAGAGCTCGAAGCCGCAGTCGAAGACGCAGCGGCGTACCTGTACGTCTGGGCGCTGAAGGACATCCCGCAGGACCTGCGCGATGCGTTGGCCGATGCGGCAACGAAGGAGACGTCGGTTCCGGGGCAGCGCGTGCTGCAGACGATTCTCAAGAACGTCCAGATCGCCGACACCGAGAAGAACCTCGTGTGCCAGGACACTGGGATCGCCGTCTACACCTGCCGCGTCGGGGAGCATTTTCCCCTGCATCCCGCCAGAATTTACGCCGCGCTGAAGACCGGCACCGAGCGCGCGACGGTTGAGCATCCGTTGCGCTCGAATGCTGTCCACACGATCACGCGCGAGAACACCGGCCCGAACACAGGGCACCGACTGCCGATCGTGCACTGGGAATTCCTTCCGGATTGGGACGGATTGGACGTCAAGTGCGTGCCGAAGGGATCGGGCAGCGAGAACATGTCGTTCCTGAAGATGTGCATCCCCGCCGACGGCGTGAAGGGGATCAAGCAGTTCGTGCTCGAGTCGATCGTCGGCGCGGGCGGCAAGCCGTGCCCGCCCGGGATCGTCGGTGTCGGCATCGGCGGCAGCGCCGACTATGCGATGTACCTCGCGAAGGAGGCGATCGCGCGTCCGGTCGGCACCAAGAACCCGGACCCGCACGTCGCCAAGCTCGAGGAGGAGCTGTTCGAGCTGCTGAACGAGACCGGCATCGGCCCGATGGGCCTCGGCGGCGACGTCACGGTGCTGCAGGTGCACATCGAGCACGCCGACACGCACATGACGCTCAACCCGGTCGCAGTCAACTACCAGTGCTGGGCCGCGCGGCGCGCGACTGCCCACATCCACGCCGACGGGGAGGTCGAATATGACCGCGAGTTCTAAGCGCCTCACGTTCCCGGCCACTGAAGCTGCGATTCGCGAGCTGCGTGCAGGCGACGAGGTGCTCGTCGACGGCCACATCATCGGCATCCGCGACCGCACGCAGATCCGCATCTTCGACCAGGGCGTCGAGCCGCCGCTCGCTCTCACCGGCGCGTTCCTGCTGCACACGGCGCCGAACGTGCGCAAGGTGGACGAAGGCAAGTACGAGAAGATCTGCATCGGCACGACGACATCGGCGCGGATGGTGCGCTTCACCGAGCCGCTCGGCCGCGACTACGGCGTGCGTGCGATCTGTGGCAAGGGCGGGCTCCCCGACGAAGCGATCGAGCCGATGCGGAAGTACGGGATGGTCTACTTCGCGATCGTCGGCGGCGCGGCGGCGCTCGAGACGACACAGATCGAGGAGATCGAGGAGGTCTACTGGGAGGAGCTGATGCCCGAGTGCCTCTGGAAGTTCCGCGTCAAGGACTTCGGGCCGCTCACCGTCGGGATCGACGCGCACGGCAACTCGCTGTTCCACGACGTCCAGACGCGCGCCCAGGAGAAGTTGAAGGAGCTCTATGCTCGTCTTTGAGCCTCACCACGGGCTGACGCACGTTCTCGACAAGGGACTCGGCTCGCGCGGGTGGGAGGACGTGCTCGAGGTGGCGGGCGACCACATCTCGATCGTCAAGCTCGGCTGGGGCACAGCTGCCGTGACGTCGAACCTGCAGCGCAAGCTCGACGTCCTGCGCGACAAGCCGGTCGTGATCGGTGGGACGTATTTCGAGATCGTCTATGCGAAGGACAGGCTCGACGACTACAAGCGCTGGCTCCAGAGCCTCGGGCTGACGCACGTCGAGATCTCCGACGGCACCGTCGACATCCCACGCGAGCGGAAGCTCGAGCTGATCGCCGACTTCGCGCGCGACTTCACCGTCCTGTCGGAAGTCGGCTCGAAGGACTCGTCGGTCGAGTACACGGCCGACCAGTGGGTGCAATGGCTGCAGGAAGAGCTCAACGCCGGCGCGTGGAAGGTGATCACGGAGGCGCGCGAGGGCGGCACCGCAGGGATCTTCGACTCCTCGGGCGGCATGCGCACCGATCTGATCGGCGAGATAGCCATGGCGGTCGGGCCGGCCCACGTGGTCTTCGAGGCGCCGACCAAGGCGGCACAGGCCTGGTTCATCAAGCAGTTCGGCCCGTCCGTCAACCTCGGGAACATCCCGCCCGACGAGGTGATTCCGGTCGCGACGCTGCGCTACGGCCTGCGCGGGGACACTCTGAAGGAGGTGCTGCTTGGCGACCGCGCCGGCACTCCCGCTTCCTGACGTCGAGGCGATGTCGGCCGAGGACGTCCTCCTCTGGGCGCACGAGCAGTTCGGCGACCGCATGTGCCTGACCTGCTCGTGGCAGCGCCAGTCGTCGGTCCTCGTCCACATGGTGAGCGAGCTCGCGCTCGACATCCCGATCGTCGAGCTGGACACCCTGCTGCTCTTTCCCGAGACGTACGAGACGCGTGACCGTCTCGTCGAGCGCTACGGGTTGAAGCTGCGGTCGCAGCTCCCGATCGACCCGCCGGACCGGCTGTGGGAGACCGAGCCCGACCGCTGCTGTCACATCCGCAAGGTCGAGCCGCTCGAGCGCGCGCTCGAGCCGTACGAGGCCTGGATCAGCGGCATCCGCCGCGAGCAGGCGCTCACGCGCGCAACCGCGCAGAAGATCGAGTGGTCGCCGCGCTACGGCGTCTGGAAGGTGCAGCCCATCGTCGACTGGGACGCGAAGCGCGTTCAGGCCTACATCCACGTGAACGAGATTCCGTACAACCGGTTGCACGACCAGGGCTATCCGTCGATCGGCTGCATACCGTGTACTCGTCCGATCGTCGTCGGGGAGGACGAGCGCGCGGGACGTTGGGCGGGCTCGGACAAGCTGGAGTGCGGCATCCACGACAACGCACCGCTCATAAAGGAGTCCAATGACTGATGAAAGGCAGGGGTCTGACCCCTTCGGGGTCAGACCCCAGCAGCTCGGTTTCACGTTGTGGTTCACCGGCCTGTCCGGCGCCGGCAAGACGACGATCGCGGAGCTGGTTCGGCCGGAGCTCGAGCGGCGCGGCCGGCTCGTCGAGTGGCTCGACGGCGACGAGGTGCGCGAGCATCTCTCGAAGGGCCTCGGCTTCTCGAAGGAGGACCGGGACACGAACATCGGCCGCATCGGCTGGGTCGCGTCGCGGCTGACGCGCCACGGCGCGGCGGTGATCGTCTCCGCCATCTCGCCGTACCGCGAGGCGCGGCACCAGGCACGCGGGCTGGTCGAGGCGAACGGGGCCTTCATCGAGGTCTTCGTCGACGCGTCGGTCGAGGAGTGCGCCCGCCGCGACGTGAAGGGCCTGTACGAGAAGGCGTTCAGGGGCGAGATCAAGGAGTTCACCGGCGTGTCCGATCCGTATGAAGCCCCGGAGTCCCCGGAGATCCGGATCGAGTCCGAGCAAGAGGAGCCGGAGGAGAGCGCGGAGCGCATCGTCGCGTTGCTCGAGCAGCGCGGTCTCGTTCCGGCCGCGGTGCCGGCATGAGCGTGGCCACCGAGACGAAGCTGATCGCGCCGCACGGCGGCGAGCTCGTCGACCGGACGGGCGAGCGTCCCGACGATCTCGAGTCGCTCGAGACGCTCACGTTGACGTCGCGTGAGCGGTCCGACCTGGACATGCTCGCGTCGGGCGCGCTCTCGCCTCTCACCGGCTTCCTCAACCGCGACGACTACGAGTCCGTCCTGGAGGACATGCGGCTCGCGAACGGGCTGCCGTGGGCGCTGCCGGTGTGTCTCGCGGTCGACGAGGCTCCGACGGAAGGGCGCGTCGCTCTCGACGACTCGGCCGTGCTCGACGTCGAGGAGGTCTACGAGTACGACAAGGAGCGCGAGGCGCAGCAGGCGTTCGGCACGACCGATGATGCGCATCCCGGCGTCGCACGCCTCTACGAGCAGAAGCCGCTCTACCTCGCGGGTCGCGTCACGGTCTTCGAGCGGTCGGAGCCGACGTTCCCGGAGCTCGCGCTCGACCCGGCCGACACGCGCGCCGAGTTCTCACGGCGCGGCTGGAAGCGCGTCGTCGGCTTCCAGACCAGGAACCCGATCCACCGCGCGCACGAATACCTGACGAAGGTCGCGCTCGAGACCGTGGACGGCCTGCTGATCCATCCGCTCGTCGGCGACACGAAGTCGGACGACGTTCCGGCCAAAACCCGCGTCGAGTGCTACCGCGTGCTGCTCGACGGCTACTACCCGGCCGACCGCGTCGTCCTGTCCGCATTCCCCGCCGCGATGCGCTACGCCGGCCCGCGGGAGGCGATCTGGCACGCGATCTGCCGGAAGAACTACGGCTGCTCCCACTTCATCGTCGGCCGCGACCATGCCGGCGTCGGCGACTACTACGGCACGTACGACGCGCAGCTGATCTTCGACGAGTTCGAGCCGCATGAGCTCGACATCGAGCCGATGTTCTTCGAGCACTCGTTCTGGTGCAAGCGCTGCGGGTCGATGGCGTCGGCGAAGACGTGCCCGCATGGCTCCGACGACCATGTCTTCCTGTCTGGCACCAAGGTGCGGGAGCTGCTCGGTCACGGCGAGCTTCCGCCCGTGGAGTTCTCCCGTCCCGAAGTGGCAGAGGTCCTGATCGAGGCGTATCGAGCCTAGATGACCTGGCAGTTCACCCTCACGGGTCTGCTGATCGGCGTCCTCGTCGGCCTGACGGGGATGGGCGGCGGCTCGCTGATGACGCCGATCCTCGTGATCA
>DATFTK010000052.1:0-8318 GCA_035262005.1 Gaiellaceae bacterium
GCCGCTTCCTCGGCCTCCTCGTACGCCTCCTCGAGGCCCGCCTTGGTGACCTTGACGTCCTTGCGGCGCGCGAACTCCGGCTCCCGCTCCTTCCAGATCGTGAGCAGCGGCGCGGCGATGAAGATGGACGAGTACGCGCCGGACGCGATGCCGACGATCAGGGCGAACGCGAAGTCCTTCAGCGTCGCGCCGCCGAACAGGAACAGTGCGATCACCGGTAGCAACGTGATGAACGAGGTCGCCAGCGAACGGCGGATCGTTTCCCAGAGCGAGACGTTCGCGATCGTCGCGAACGAGGAGCGCCGCATCAAAGGAATGTTTTCCCGGACGCGGTCGAAGATGATGATCGTGTCGTAGATCGAGTAGCCGAGGACGGTCAGGATCGCCGCGACCGTCGAGCTCGTCACCTCGCGGCCGACGAGCGCGTAGATCCCGATGCAGATCAGAACGTCGTGCAGCATCGCGAGGATCACCGGTATGGCGAACTTCAGGTCGAACCTGATCGTGATGTAGAGAACGACCAGGAACAGCGAGAAGATGACCGCGATGATCGCCGACCGCGCGATCTGGCGACCGAAGCTTGACGACACCGTCGTGGCGCCTGGCGCGGTCGTCTGGAACCTGTCCTCTAGCGCGCTCGTGACAGTCGTCAGCTTGTCGCCGCTGAGCGCCTTCGTCCGGATCTGGAAGCTCTTGTACGCGCCGTTCGTGGACGAGCCGCGACCCTGGATGACGGCGTCGCCGTAGCCCTGGGCAGACATCACCTGGCGGATGTCGCCCGTCGTGTGCGCGACTGGCGTCTTGAACGCGAGCTGCGTGCCGCCCTTGAAGTCGATGCCGAGGTTCAACCCGCGCACGCCGAGCGCGATCACGCCGAGCACGATCACCGCAGCCGAGATCGAGAACCACAGATAGCGCTTGCCCATGAAGTCGATCTGAAGCCACTTGGCCGTCTGCTGGCCCTGCGCGCCCATGAGGCGCGGCTTGTTGAACCAGGAGAACCCGGCGAGCAACCCGAGCATCGCGCGCGTCGCCGCGACCGCGGTGACGAGCGAGATCACGGTGCCGATCAGGAGCATGAGCGCGAAGCCCTTGACCTGCGCGGTGGCGACCGCGAACAGGACGAGCGCCGTGATCGCCGTCACGACGTTCGCGTCGAGAATCGTGTGGAAGCCCTTCGAATAGCCGGCCGAGATCGCTGCGCGCACGGACTTCCCGGCGCGCACCTCTTCCTTGATGCGTTCGAACACAACGACGTTCGCGTCGGCGGCCACCCCAATCGTCAGGATCAGTCCCGCGAAACCGGGCAGCGTCAAGGTGACGTGGAACAGGAGGATCGCGGCGTACAGGAACGCCGCGTAGATGGCGAGGCCGATCACCGCCACGAGGCCGAGGAAGCGGTAGAAGAGGAGCAGGAAGAGCGCGACGACGAGCAGGCCGACGAGCGCCGCCTTCTTCGCCTGGCTGAGCGAGTCCTTGCCGAGCGTCGCGGAGACGTCGGTGCGCTCGGCGGTCGTGAACGTCACCGGCAGCGCGCCGGTCTGCAGGACGAGCGCGAGCTTCTTCGCGTCGCCCAACGACCCGCCGCCCATGTCGATCTGCGCGCCGTTGTCGCCCGGGATGCCGTCCGGGTTGCGCTTGAAGTCGATGTACGGCACCGACTGGATCTGGTTGTCGAGGACGATCGCGAAGTGCTGCGCGCAGCGCTGGATGTCCTGCGCGCTGCTCGCGCCCTGGCACGCGAGCGAGCCGCGCTGAGCCTCCTGCCGCGTGATGTCGTGGAAGACCTTCTTCCCGTGGCCCGTGAACTGCATGAGCACGACCGGCTGGCTCGTGTTCGGGTCGATGTCCGCGCGCGTGCCGGAAAGCTTGAGGTCGGTGCCCGTCATCTCCGGGATGCCGCCGTTCCCCTGTGCGTCCGGCAGGCGGTGCTTCAGGAGGTAGAACGCCTTGCTCCCGGTGATCTGCTTCGCGCTGATGCAGTTGCCGGAGGTGGGGTCGCAGCTGACGACGATCGTGTTCTTCGGGACGCGGAGGATCGTCGCTGGCCCCTTGATCGTGCGCTTCTGCTTCTTCTCCGCTTGCTGCAGCGTCGGCAGCAGATTCTTGGACGGGACCGGGCCCGCGATCACGCGGTGGTTGGCGTCGAACATGTACCACTGCGCCGTGCCATTGTCGGCGAGCGCGCGCGTCTCCGGCGCATTCAGCAGGCCGAAGAGGCTCCCTGTCGCGACCGGCACCTTCTGCAGGCCCGTGGTTATGGACGGGCCGGTCAAGTCCGCCTCGAAGTCGTAGAACTGCAGGACGGCGGTCTTGCCGATCAGCTTCGCCGCGGACGCCGGGTCGTGGACGCCTGCGAGCTGGATCACGATCTGGTTCGAGCCCTGCTTGCGGATCTCCGGCTCGGAGACGCCGAGCTTGTCGATCCGGTTCCGCATGATGTCGATCGACCGGTTCAGGTCATCCGCCGTCAGCGTGTGGCCCTTCGGCGGGTTCGCCTTCAGCACCACCTCCAGGCCGCCCTGGAGATCGAGGCCGAGCGTCGGCTTCCGGTGGACGGGCGAGCCGGGGATCGCCAGCAGCGCGACGCCGACGAGGGCCGCCACGATGCATCCCAGGAGCGTGAGGTATCGACGCCGGTCAGACACGGCTACGGAAGGGTACCGGGGGTTTCCTCCGCCTCGGATAGCTCGTTCGGGTCGTCTTCAGGCTCCCCCTCCGGCTCGTCCTCGGACAACACGCCGGCAATGGCGCGCTTGGCCACGCGCACCTCGATGCCCTCGGCGATCTCGATTCGCGCCTCGTCCTCTTCGAGCTCCTTGATCGTCCCGTAGAGCCCGCCCGCGGTGACGATCTCCTGCCCGACGCTGAGCGAGTCGAGCAGCCGCTGCGAGTCCACCTGCCGGCGCCGCTGCGGCCGGATCAGGAGGAACCACATCAGGATGAGGATGACGATGATGAAGATGTAGCCGCCCACCGGGCCTCCTCACACGGTCGCGGCGGCCAGCCGGTCGAGCGCCTCCGCCTTGAAGCCGGGGAAGCGCCTCTCCTCGATCGCCGCGCGTGCGTTCGCGGTCAGTTCGAGCAGGAATCGTAGATTGTGGAGGCTGAGCAGGCGCAGCCCGAGCAGCTCCTGCTGGTTGATGAGGTGCCTGATGTACGCACGCGTGAACCGTGTGCAGGCCGGGCAGGAGCACCCTTCGCCGAGGGGCCGGGGGTCCCGCGCGAAGGCGGCGTTGCGCAGGTTGAGGCGTCCCTCCCAGGTCAGCGCGCTGCCTGTGCGCGCCGTCCGTGTGGGCAGGACGCAGTCGAACATGTCGACCCCGCGCTCGATCACCTCGAGGACGCCCTCGGGGTCTCCGATCCCCATGAAATAGCGTGGCTTGTTCTCGGGGAGCAGCTTTGCGGCCCAGGCGGTCGTCTCGAACATGAGCGGACGCTCCTCGCCGATCGCGAGGCCGCCCAGCGCGTAGCCGTCGAAGTCGAGCTCGGTCAGCTCCGCGATCGAGCGGCGCCTCAGCTCCACGTCGGACGCGCCTTGCGCGATCCCGAAGAGAAGCTGCCCCTCCGCTCGCGGCGCGGCTCGCTGGCGCGTCGCCCACAGGGTCGTGCGGCGCACGGCCTCCTCGAGCTCTGCGCGACCGACGTCGACGGGCGGGCAGATGTCGAGGCACATGGCTATGTCCGACCCGAGCTGTGCCTGGCACCGAGCCACGGACTCGGGCGTGAAGCGTGCCGCAGCGCCGTCGTAGACGGATCTGAACGTGACCCCGTCGTCGTCGACGCTCGCGATCGTGTCCCGAAGCGAGAACACCTGGAAGCCACCGGAATCGGTGAGGATCGGACCGTCCCAGCTCATGAAGCGGTGGAGCCCGCCGAGCTCGGCGATCAGGTCTTCGCCCGGGCGGAAGTGCAGGTGGTAGGTGTTGCCGAGGAGGATCGTCGTGCCGAGGGCGCGGAGCTCGTCCGGGTCGACCGTCTTGACGGTCGCCTTCGTCCCGACCGGCATGAACGCCGGAGTCGGAACGTCGCCGTGCGCCGTGTGGACGACGCCGGAGCGCGCCTCGCCGTCAGTGGCTGTGAGCGTGAACCGGTCGCTCATAGAGGCTCAGGTCGCGTCCGTCGATGACCTCGTCCGCGCGGTGCTCGAAGCCGAGCTCCTCGTAGTACCTACGGATCCGGGGATTCGTCCGCAGGCAGTCGAGACGAAGATACGTCCGCCCCTGCTCGGCGGCCGTCGTGTCGGCCCACTCGACGATTGCGTGCCCGATCCGCTGACCGGCGCACGCGCGGCTGACAGCGAGCTTGTGGACGTACGCAGCATCCCGAGGCCGCGCGCCCCAGTGAAGCTCGTCGTTCCACAACAGCGTCACCGTGGCGACGACGTCGCCCCCGAGCTCCGCCACGTAGACCTCGCCGCGCTCGATCGCCGTAGCGATCTCTTCCCGCGGGTACGGCAGTGGCCATTGCTCGTACCCGCGCGCGGCGACCCAGGCGGTCGCCTCGTCGAGCAGCGTGGCTACCGCGGACGCGTCACCTGCCTGGCACCTGCGAACGTTCACAGGAGGAGCATCGCGTCGCCGAAGGAGTAGAAGCGGTAGCGCTCGTCGATCGCGAGCCGATAGAGGCGGCGTGTCTCTTCGACGCCGGCGAACGCCATCACGAGGGCGAGCAGCGTCGAGCGCGGGAGATGGAAGTTCGTCAGCAGCGCATCTGTGCGCTTGAACTCGAATCCCGGCGTGACGAAGAGATCGGCACGCCCGCTCAAAGAAGCGCCGCGCGCAAGCGTCTCGAGCACGCGCACGGTCGTCGTCCCGACGGCGAGCACGCGCGGCGCCTCCTCGATCCGGTGCCAGGCACGAGAAGTGACGCAGTAGGACTCGCCGCGCAGCCGGTGGTCGCCGAGCTCCTCGACCACGACCGGCCTGAACGTGTCGAGCCCGACGTGCAGCGTCACGCGCTCGACATCGAGCCGGCGCAGCACGTCCTCGGTGAAGTGGAGCCCCGCGGTCGGCGCCGCCGCCGACCCGGCTTCCCGCGCGTACACCGTCTGGTACCGCTCCGGATCCGCGAGCGGCTCGGTGATGTACGGCGGCAGCGGCGTCTCTCCATGCGGCTCGCCCTCGAGCCGCAGGCGCCACCGTCCCTCGCCCAGATGCTCGAGCAGCTCGACGGGCCCGTACCGCTCCCCCGCGCGCAGTCGCCGCGTCGGGCGTGCCAGCCCTTCCCAGAGACCGTCGTCGCCGAGCCGCTCGAGCAGAAGCACCTCGCCGCGGGGCCGTTCGATCGGGATGCGGGCCGGCACCACGCGCGTATCGTTCACCACGGTCAGCGCGTCGCCGAGCACGTCCGGTAGCTCTGCGAACCTCCGGTGATCCACCCGCTCGGACACGCGATCGTAGACCAGCAGGCGCGACTCGTCGCGGCGCGCCACGGGATGCTGCGCAATGAGCTCCGGCGGGAGGTCGTACTCGAGCTCCCTCGTTTTCATCCGGCGCCAACGGTAGCCTTCCGGGACATGGACGACGGCGCGATGGAGCGCGCACAGGAGCGGGTCGAGCAGCGCGCGGACGGGGCAGCACTGGACACCCTCCTCGTGCGGGCCCGCGAGCAGGTCGAAGCGCTCGTCGCGGCAACCGCCGGGCTCGAGCAGTCACTGCCGGGCCAGGTACAGGAGGCCGTCCGCAGCGAGGCGCAGCCCGTCGGGCGGAATCTCGCGGAGATCCGCGGCCTGATGAACCAGGTCCTTCGCCGCCTGTCGGCACTCGAAGGAGACCTCCTGGCGGAGCGCAATGCGCGCGTCGACGACCTGGCGCTGCTCGTCGACCTCGTCTCGTCCGGCTGGAAAGGCGTCGACGCGAGGCTCGGCCGCATCGAAGCGGTCGTCAACCGGCTCGAGCAGCCGGACAATCGCGGCGCCATCGTCTACCGCATGGAAGACCGCCGCCCCGACGCGGCAACCTCCTAGGTCGTCACGAGAATCACCGCGGCCGTCACCGCCCACGCCGCGATGCAGAGCAGGATCGGCAGGTCGCGCAGGAGCACCTCCTCGGGTTCCTCCCCCAGGTCGCGCCGGTGCATCAGGAGCAGGTAGCGGAAGACGCCGAAGACGACGAACGGGATCGTCACCATCATCGCCTTCGAGTCGCGCGCGGTGAATGTGTACAGGCAGTAGGAGATGACCGTCGACGCGGCCACGACCGTCACGAGCTGGTCGACGAGCGCGAGCGAGTAGCCCTCGAGCACAGGGCGGCCCGGCGTCGCCTCCGCGCCGACGAGCACGAGCTCGCCGCGCCGCTTCGCGAGCGCGAGGAAGAGCGCGAGCAACGCCGTGCAGAGGAGCAGCCACGGCGAGATGCGCACGTCGACCGCCGCCGCGCCGGCGGCCGCGCGCACGACGAAGAGCCCGCCGATCGTCATCACGTCGAGCAGGACGACATGCTTCAGCGACAGCGTGTACGCGGCCTGCAGCGCGAAGAACGTGCAGAGGAAGAGGATCGAAGGCACCCCGAGCGGTGCGACGAGCGCGAACGCGAAGCCGACCAGGAGCACGGCGAGAACCTCGGCAAGGCGCGGGGACAGCTCGCCGCGCGCGATCGGCCGCGCGCGCTTGACGGGGTGCAGACGGTCGTGTGGCGCGTCGCGCACGTCGTTGACGAGATAGCTCGCGCTCGACGCCGCGCAATACGCGGCGAACGCGGCGACGGCCTCGACCCAGCGCGTGAGGTCGCCGAGCTTGGCCGCGAAGATGATGCCCGCGAAGAGCAGCAGGTTCTTCGTCCATTGGCGCGGGCGCAACGCAACGAAAACGGCACGCGGCAGCGACCGCCGCTGCGGCAGCTCGACGACAGGCGCCGGAACGCTCATGGCGCGCTGCAGATTAGTTGCGCGGCGCTACCGGCAGCACGAGCTCGAAGCGGCTGCCGCGGCCTGACTCGGACTGCAGGCGGATGCTGCCGCCGAGCGCCGCGGCCAGCTCGTGCGCGATCGCGAGGCCGAGCCCGGTGCCGGAGTCGTCGCGCGACCAGAATGGGCGGAAGATTCGCTCGCGCTCCTCGGGCGCAACGCCCGGTCCGTTGTCGTCGACTGCGACCGAGACGCGGCCGTTCGTCGCCGCGAGCTCCAGCTCGACCTTGCCGCCGTCGGGCGTCCAGCGGAAGGCGTTCGACAACAGGTTCGAGATGATCTGCAGGACGCGATCGCCGTCCGTGACGATCGTCGGGCTCGCGTCGAAGCGCTTCTCGTAGTCGATCCGCCGCCGCCGCGCCTCCTCGCCGAACGCGGCGTATGCCTGCTCGCAGAGCCGGCTCATGTCGACCTCCTCGGACAGGAGCGTGAAGCGGTGCGCCTCGAGCTTCGCGAGATCGAGCACGTCGCCGACGAGCCGCTCGAGCCGGGTCGTCTCGTTCGCGATCATGTCGAGTGACGCGGCGCGGACCTCGGGGTCCGACGCAACCCCTTCGCGCAAGGCCTCGACGTGGCCCCGGATCGCCGTCAGCGGCGTGCGCAGCTCATGCGACACGCTCATGAGGAAGTTGCGCTCCTGCTGCTCGGCCTCGCCGAGCCGCGCCGCCATCTCGCGGAAGCTGTGCGCGAGGTCTCCGATCTCGCCGCCGCGCACGTCGGGGACGGCCACGTCGTAGTGGCCCCGGGAGATCTCGTCCGCCGCGGCGGCCAGCGCTAGCACCGGCCGGGTGATCCGCCGGGACAGGTACCACCCGAGCACGGCGGCGGCGACAATGCCCGCGATCAGCGCGAGGCCGAGCCGTTCGATCAGCCTGCGGAGCCCGGTCGCGATCTCCGTCTTCGGCGTCGCGACGATCAGCGCGCCGAAGGGCGTGCTCTTGGGCGCGAGTCGCATCGGCTGCAACACGGCGAGGTACGTGCGGTTGAATCCGGGGGGCCGAAACTCGAAGGACCGCGTCTTCCCCTGGCGCCAGTCGACCGCGTCCTGCGGCAACTGCCTCAGTCCCGTCGGCCCGGAGCCGGGAAACACATCGGCGCCGACGTAGAAGATCTTGTCCCCGGTGGCGCGCTCGAGCTGCCTGGGCGCGAATCGGAGCGGCCGCGCGCCGGTGTCGTTCGCGGCGATCGCCTGTCGCTGGTACAGCTGCGTGAGCCCGTTGGCCTCGCGGCGCAGCTTCCCGAGCAGCTGCTTGTGTGCGTAGTTCTGGAAGAGAGCGAAGGCGATGGCAGCCGCGATCACTCCGCTCACGACGACGCCGACCAGGAAGAGGGCGGGCAGCCGGAAGCGCAACGATCCGAGCATGGCGGCCTACACGGTACTGCTAGGCGCTGACCGCATCGCGCGCCGGGCC
>DATFTK010000053.1:0-8574 GCA_035262005.1 Gaiellaceae bacterium
TCGACGACCTATACCGCGTACCTGCATGCCGTCGACGAGTGGAACCGTGCGCAGACCGCGACGGTCACGTTCACCACCGGCCCGATGCTCGACCAGAGCAACGCGCGCACGAGCGGGAGCAGCATCTATGTCGACGACCGGCCGTTCTTCCCGACCGCCGTCTGGGAGCAGTGCTCCGACATGTTCGACAGCAACGTCAACGACGGCATCAACCTCTTCATGGGCGACGGCTGCAACGACGACGCCGGGCTCCCCACACGCCTCGCCGGCCGGGCGTACTCGATCGTCGACTCGGAGCACGCGAACTCGACCGGCCGCGGGGTTATCGGCTGGTACCTCCCGGACGAGTGGGACGCGTTCGTGAAGACAGACGTGAAGCGCTCCGACCTCGCGGATCACATCCCTGCGGCGCGCCCGGGCCGAGTCAGCTTCCTCACCCTGACGAACCACTTCTACAGCAAGGCCGAGCCGCTCCCGCAGGGGAAGGGGATGTATACCGTGTTGTTCCAGATCCCCGATGTGCTCGGCTTCGACCTGTACCCGCTGCAGGTGTGGTGCAGGCCGGCGTTCGGCGACGTGTTCGACGCGCAGGCGGAGTTGCACAACCTTTCGGGCGGCAAGCCGACGTTCCAGTGGATCGAGGTCGCACGCATGGAGCAGCCGTGCCGCCAGCACTCGGAGCTCGACCCGACGCCTGCCACCGTCGGCGCCGAGACGTGGCTCTCGATCGCCGGCGGCGCGAACGGCGTCGGCTACTTCCCGAACCACTGGTCGTCCGACATCGGCGGCACGATCGCGCGCACGAACAGACAGATCAAGGCACTGACGCAGGCGCTGCTGGCGCCCACCGCGCTCGCGACCTCCGACAACGGCACTGTCCGCATTGCCGCGCACAGCCTCAACGGCGCGCTCTACGTGATCGCCGTGAACACGAGCTCGACGACGGTGACGGCGCGGATCGACGTCGACGGGATCAACGGCCGCTCCGCGACCGTGCTCGGCGGCAGTGGCCCCGCCGTGGCGTCGGACGACAAGGGCTTTTCCGACACGTTCGGGCCGCTCGACGCACGCGTGTACGTGATCCCGCCGGCCGGCTGGTAACCGACTTCGGACACGGAAGCCTCGGTCGGCGAGGCTCGGCCCGTCAACGCCACCGCTGCTCGTCCCGGACCCGCAGGTCGGCGATGAGCTCCAACTGCCCGAGCGCATCGAACCCCAGCGCGTGAAAGAACCGTAGCGCCGTGCCGTTCCGCGCGACCGGCCGCGTCGTGACGTAGCGATCGCCGCGCTGTCGGGCAGCCTCCAGCACTGTGCGCGCGAGCGCTGCCCCGACGCCGCGTCCTCGCCAGGCGGGGGGTGACAACGAGCGGCTCCAGCTCGGACTCGGTCTCCGAGGGCCGACGCCTCGAACAGGCGAAGGTCTATGGCAGCTGGTACCACAAGGCTGTGAACAGCCGCTCGTTCGCGGACGCCGTCGTCGTCTCGTTCGGCGCGCGTGCGGCGCGTGCCGAGGTCGACGCGCGCGGCGACGACGCCACCGCAATCCTCGAACCCGGGAACGCCGACGCATGCAGCCTGCGCGTCGCCTATCAACCCAGGCACGAGGTCGTGACGCTCTTCCTCGGCGTCGAGGAGGTACCGCTCGAGCTGTCGCTGACCGGGCCGGTCGGCCTGGACGACGTGCGGCCATGGCTGGGAGCGCGGCTGGAAGCGGCGTTCGAGGGCCGCTACGAGCAGGAGCGGACGACGTTGCGCGACGGCTCGCTCGTCTCGGTCGTCGGCACGTTCCACCTGCAGGACGGTGACGTGCGTCACGTGTACCGCCGGCGGCTCGGCTGGTTCCGGCGCAAGCTGCGCCGTCGCGTCACTTTCGCGCCCTACGAGTAGGACGGAGCCGTCCGGCGGCGAAAGACGCCGCCATGGCGAAGCGCAGAAAGAAGCGGCCGCTCCGGCCGCGCGTCCCCTCGCGCGTGAAGAAGCGCACGCGCAAGGTCAGGAGCGAGCAGCACCACGAGCTCGTCGGGCTCGGGCTGCTCGCGCTGGGCGTCTTCCTTGCGTCGGTCCTCTATCTGGGCTGGAGCGGGGGAATGGTCGGCGGTGCGATCGCGGACGGGTTCACGGGTGCGATCGGCGCGGCCGCCTACGTGGCCCCGGTTGCGTTCGTCGTGGTGGGGGCGCTGATGGTGGCGCGAAGCGCCCTCGTCGAGGTCCGGCCGTTCCGGACCGGCTTGATCGTGACGTCGTTCGGGCTGCTCGCGGCGCTCGGAGCGGCTCACGGCGGCGCGCTCGGCCGTGGGGTCGACAAGCTGTTCGGACTGCTCGTAGGCTCGACCGGGACGACGATCATCGGCGTCCTCGCGCTCGTCGTCGGCGTGCTGCTCCTGACCGGTGCATCGGCCGGCGCGCTCGTGCGTCGCTCCGGCCACGCCGTGAAGCGCGCCCACACCCGCGCTCGCCGTGCGCTGCCGGAAGAACCGCTCGCGCGCCCTGCGCCGGTCATCCCGATCCGCACGACGCACGAGCCGCCCGTCGACGCGGTGCACGACTACCCGGACGTCGTCGCCGAGAACCAGCCGCCGCCGTTGCTGGTCGAGCCGCCGTCGACCGAGGACCCCGACCAGCCGTCCCTCTTCGACGTCGTCTCGTCGGAGTCGCACGAGGAGTACCAGCTTCCGGACCGGAACATCCTGCGTCGCGCGCCCGCCGCCAGCGAGCTCTCGTCGGACGTCGCCGAGCGGACCGCGAGCGCGCTCGTCCAGACGCTCGCGCATTTCGGCATCGACGCGACCATCGTCGGCCAGATCTCGGGCCCGCGCGTGACGCGCTACGAGCTGCAGCTTGCCCCGGGCACGAAGGTCTCGAAGGTCGCAGCGCTGAAGGACGACCTCTCGTACGCGCTCGCGACCACCGAGATTCGCATCCTCGCGCCGATCCCCGGCAAGCAGGCGGTCGGCGTCGAGCTCCCGAACCTCTCGCCGAACCTCGTCACGCTGGGCGACATCTTCGACGACCTGCCGGCGACGGCGAGCCCGCTTGCGG
This sequence comes from Gaiellaceae bacterium, assembly GCA_035262005.1. Classification (GTDB taxonomy): domain Bacteria; phylum Actinomycetota; class Thermoleophilia; order Gaiellales; family Gaiellaceae; genus 3-1-20CM-4-69-9. The sequence continues at coordinate 3,040 of DATFTK010000053.1, forward strand.
TCTGGCTCGGCAAGGACATCTCCGGAACTGCCGTCTGGACGGATCTCGCGCGCATGCCGCACCTGCTGATCGCGGGCACGACCGGCTCCGGCAAGTCCGGCTGCATCAACACGCTGCTCACGTCTGTGCTGCTGCGCTCGACGCCCGACGATGTGCGGATGATCCTGATCGACCCGAAGCGCATCGAGCTCAACTTCTACGAGTCGATCCCGCATCTGCTCACGCCGGTCGTCTCGAGCCCGAAGCAGGCGGCAGCGGCGCTGACGAACGTCGTCGCCGAGATGGAGCGGCGCTACGAGAAGCTGTCGGTCGTGCGCGCGCGCAACCTCGCCGAGGCGAACCGCGTGCTGCGCCAGCGCGGCGAGCAGACGATGCCATACCTGCTCGTCGTGATCGACGAGCTCGCCGACCTGATGATGATCTCGCCCCAGGACGTGGAAGACGCCGTGATTCGCCTCGCCCAGAAGTCGCGCGCCGTCGGCATCCACCTCGTGCTCGCGACGCAGCGACCGTCCGTCGACGTCATCACCGGGATGATCAAGGCGAACGTCCCGTCGCGGATCGCGTTCGCGGTCTCGTCGCAGACGGACTCGCGCGTCATCCTCGACCAGTCCGGCGCAGAGAGCCTGCTCGGGCAGGGGGACATGCTCTTCAAGCCGCTGGGGACGTCACGGCTCCAGCGCGTGCAGGGCGCGTACGTGTCCGAGGAGGAGATCGCGCTGATCGTCGAGCAGTGCCGCCACCAGCGTGAGCAGGAGCTCGACGAATCGCTGCTCGAGCTGCCCGAGGTGTTCGCCGAGGATGTCGACGCGGAGGACGGGGAATTCGACCCCGACGAAGATCCGCTGCTCGACAAGGCGATCGAGATCGTCGTCCAGACGCAGACAGCCTCCGTCTCGCTGCTGCAGCGCCGGCTCCGCGTCGGCTACACGCGTGCGGGGCGGCTGATCGACATGCTCGAGCGGCGCGGGATCATCTCGGGCTACGAGGGATCCAAGCCGCGCCGGGTGCTCGTCTCGGAAGCGGAGCTCCCGACCGCCGGCGTCTGAAGCTCGAGGCCCTCCAGGCCCCAGATCACGAACGCGCCCGTGCGCCGCGGCTCGCTGCCCAGTTCGAACGCCGGCCAGCAGCTGCGGAGGGCGTCGAGGCTCGCCTCCAGCTCGATGCGCGCGAGGGGCGCGCCGATGCAGACGTGGATGCCGCCGCCGAACCCGATGTGCTGGCTCGCGTTCTCGCGGCCGACGTCGAACTCGTCCGGGCGCTCGAAGACCCGCGGATCGCGGTTCGCCGCTCCGAACAGGAGCGCGAGCTTCTGCCCCCGTGGGATCGGTACGCCGCCGATCGAGAAGCCGTCCGCCAGGACCCACCGTTCGAAGAGCTGCAGCGGCGGGTCGTACCGGATCAGCTCCTCGCCGGCTTTCACCGCGGGAACGTCGCCGTCGACGACCCGCGTCCACTGCTCCGGGTGGCGGGCGAACGCGAGCATGCCGTTCCCGAGCGTGTTGACGCTCGCCTCGTGGCCGGCGTTGAGCAGGACGATGACGGTGCTGACGATCTCGTCGTCTGAGAGCCGCTCGCCGTCGACACGCGCTCCGACGAGGGCACTGACCATGTCGTCGCGCGGCCGCGCACGCCGATCGGCGATGAGCGCGCGCACGTACTCCGTGAACTCCGCCGCGGCGCGGTTCGCGGCCACGGCGTTGTCTTCAGGCACGTCGAACTCGTACATCTTCACCATGCGGTGCGACCAGTCGAGCAGGTCGCGGTGCCGGTCGAGCGGAACGCCGAGCATGCGGCAGATCACCGCGATCGAGTACGGCTGCGCATAGTCGTACAGGAGCTCCATGCGCCCGGCCTCGCCCAGCGGCTCGAGCAGCTCCCTGGCGAGCGCCCGCGCGGGCTCGCGCAGAGCCTCGACGCTCCGCGGGGTGAACGCCGACGCGACGAGCTTACGAATGCGCGTATGGTCGGGCGGTTCGAGCCAGAGAAGAGACCACCGCTCGGTCGCCCAGAACGCAGACCAGCGCTGGTCGAGCTCCGGGACGCCGATCTCCTCCGGCGTCATCAGGTGCCGAAAGTTACGCCCGAGCCGCTTGTCTCTCAGGCACGCGCGGACGTCTTCGTGGCGCGTCACGAACCACCGTTCGCGCCGCTCGTCATAGAAGACCCGCGCGTGCTCGCGGAGGCCGTTCAGGGCAGGATACGGGTCCTCGAGGAAGGCGGGATCCGAGGGATCGAAAGCATGTTGATCCTTTACAAACACCGCCTAACCATACGGCTGGAACTGCCGTCTTAGCTGAAAGCGGAGGCGGCAGGCAGTAGCATCGCCTTTGAATGAGAAGGGTCTCGAGGAGGAGGGAGTATCTTTTGAGCAAGAAACGACTGCTGCCGTTCGGGCTGGCAGCGCTCACGGCCGCGCTGTGCGCGACCGCGGGCTTTGTGTCGAGCGGCACTGCGGCACCACAGGCCTCGTTCAAGGCGGGGCTTGTGAGCGACGTCGGCCGCTTCAACGACAAGGGCTTCAACCAGTTCCAGCTGGTCGGCCTGAAGAAGGCGGCGAAGGCCCTGAAGATCCAGTACCGCGCGGTCGAGTCGCGCTCGGCGGGTGACTACCTGCCGAACATGGCGTCGCTGGCGCGGAGCGGCTTCAACATCGTGATCTCGGCCGGGTTCCTGCTCGCCGATGCAACCGAGCAGGTTGCGCAGCAGTTCCCGAACACGAAGTTCGCGATCACCGACTATTCGATCGCGAACTTCAAGTCGCACCCCACGAACATCGAGGGGCTGACGTACGCGACGCAGCAGAACAGCTATCTGATCGGCTGCCTGGCTGCGCACGTCGCCGCCACGCGCGGCAAGAAGAACATCAGCGTCGTCGGCGGCCTCAAGATCCCGCCTGTCGACACGTTCCTGGCGGGCTACAAGGCCGGCGCGCAGAGGTGCGTGCCCGGGACGACGGTGCAGATCGGCTACTCGCAGGACTTCATCGACCAGGCGAAGTGCAAGAGCGTCGCGCAGAACCAGCTCGACGCCGGCTCGCAGGTCGTGTTCGGCGTCGCCGGTCCGTGCGGCCTCGGCGCGCTCGACGCGGCGAAGGAAGCGGGCCGCTGGGCCGTCGGCGTGGACGTCGACCAGTCCTACCTCGGCACGTACATCCTCACGAGTGCCGTGAAGCGGGTGGACAACGGGATCTATCTCGCCGTCAAGGGCGCCAAGAGCGGCAAGGGCTACAAGGGCGGCAAGGACCTCGTCTTCAACCTGAAGAACGGCGGGGTCGGGCTCGGGAAGATCAGCCCGAAGGCACATCTGAAGAAGGCGTGGCTGACTCAGGTCGCCCAGCTGAAGAAGCAGATCATCAGCGGCAAGCTGAAGCCGCCGACGGTCGTTGCCGGCGGGTAGGTAACAGCTGTCACGCGGGACTGACAGGGCGGGCCTCCGGGCCCGCTCTGTTGTTTAATCGCACAGTGGACGACGCGCCGGCGGTCCTCGAGCTCCGCGGGATCACGAAGCAGTTCCCGGGGGTGCTCGCCAACGACCACATCGACTTCGACTTGCGCCGCGGCGAGGTGCACGCGCTGTTGGGTGAGAACGGCGCCGGCAAGTCGACGCTGATGAGCATCCTCTACGGGCTGTACACGGCCGACTCGGGCCAGATCCTGATGGACGGCAAACCGGTGACGATTGCGTCGCCGAAGCACGCGATCGAGCTCGGCATCGGCATGGTGCACCAGCATTTCATGCTCATCCCAGTGATGACGGTGACCGAGAACATCGTGCTCGGGCAGGAGCCGACGCGCGACGGTGTGCTGCTCGACTACGACGCCGCGGCGAAGCGGGTGCGTGACCTCTCCGAGTCGTTCGGGCTAGCCGTCAACCCGAGCGCGCGCATCCAGGAGATCACCGTCGGCCAGCAGCAGCGCGTCGAGATCCTCAAGGCGCTCTACCGGGGGGCGGAGATCCTCATCCTCGACGAGCCCACGGCCGTGCTGACACCACAGGAAGCGGGTGAGCTGTTCGAGATCATCAACAGCCTGAAGGAACAGGGTAAGTCGATCGTCTTCATCAGCCACAAGCTGAACGAGGTGCTCGAGATCGCCGACCGGATCAGCGTGCTGCGCCGCGGCAAGCTGATCGAGACGATCCCGCGTGAAGGAGCGACCGAGGCGGGGCTCGCGCGCTCGATGGTCGGGCGCGAGGTGCTGCTCCGCGTCGAGAAGAAGCCGGCGCAGCCGGGCGACCGCCTGCTGCAGGTCGACGACCTCGTCGTGCGCGACGACCGGGGGCTCGAAGCGGTGCGCGGCGTGACGTTCGAGGTGCGCACGGGCGAGATCGTCGGTGTGGCCGGCGTGGACGGCAACGGGCAGAGCGAGCTGATCGACGCGCTCACCGGCCTCCGTCGTCCGGCGTCCGGACGGATCGTCATCGCGGGACACGATCTCAGCCACGCAACGGCGCGCGAGGCGCTCGACGCCGGCATGGGGCACATTCCCGAGGACCGCCACCGGCGCGGGCTCGTGCTCGACTTCAACCTCGCCGAGAATCTCGTGCTGCACGACTACGGGCGGGAACCGTTCTCGTACCTCGGCTGGATCAATCCGCGCCGCTGGTTGCGCTGGGCACGCGGGCTGCTCAACGAGTTCGACGTACGCGGCGGCGGCCCCACGACCCGGGGCGGCTCGCTCTCCGGCGGCAACCAGCAGAAGGTCGTGATCGCGCGTGAGGTCTCGCGCGACCCGAGCGTGCTGATCGCGGCTCAGCCGACGCGCGGTCTCGACGTCGGCGCGATCGAGTTCGTGCACCGGAGACTCGTCGAGCAGCGCGACGCGGGGAAGGCCGTGCTGCTCGTCTCGCTCGAGCTGGAGGAGATCGTGTCGCTGTCCGATCGCATCCTCGTCCTGTACGAGGGCCGCATCGTCGCTGAGTTTCCGCCCGACGTCAGCGAGGAGGAGCTCGGCTTCGCGATGGTCGGCGGCCGGCGGAGCGAGGCCGCATGAGCGAAGCCGCGACCCCACCGCCTTCGCTCGAGAGCGATCCCGAGAGCTACGCACCGTCGGTCGCCAAGCGGCTCGCGTTCTACCAGCGCGCGGGCGGGATCGTCACGCCGTTCCTCACCGCGCTGTTCGCTTTCCTGATGGGCGGGATCGTCGTTGCGGCGACGGGACACAACCCTGCCAGCGTCTACAAGGCCGTGTTCGAGGGCGCCGGGCTGAACTGGTTCTTCCACTTCGGCAACTACCACATCGACCTTCCCTTCACGAACCACCAGGTCTGGTTCTGGTGGAACACGAGCACCAACACGACCGCGGCCTACAATCTGACGCAGACGCTGCTGACGACGACGCCGCTGATCCTCACCGGCCTCGCCGTCGCATTCGCGTTCCGCTGCGGCCTCTTCAACATCGGCGGGCAGGGCCAGTACCTGATGGGTGCGATCGTGGGCGTCTACGTCGGGTCGCGCTTCGTCGACATGGCGCACATCCCGCACGTCCTGCTCGCGATCGTGCTCGCGTCGCTCGCCGGCGCGGCCTGGGGTGC
>DATFTK010000054.1:0-5123 GCA_035262005.1 Gaiellaceae bacterium
GGCGATGCCCAGACAGTTCGGGCCCAGCAGCCGCGCGCCGTGGGAGCGCACGAGCGCGACGAGCTCTTCCTGCCGGGCGACGCCCTCGGCCCCGACTTCGGCGAAGCCGGCCGAGATGACGCAGAGCGCGGGGACGCCGGCCGCGAGCGCCTCGGCGGCCGCGTCGAGGACAGCCGTCCCGGGCAGACAGATCACGGCGAGGTCGACCGGCTCACCGATCGCCGCGACGGTCTGATATGCACGTACGCCCGCGACCGACACGGCTGAGCGGTTGACCGGAAAGCAGCTGCCGAGAAAGTCCGCGCGCAAGATGTTGCGGAAGAGCTCGCCTCCGATCGAGCCGCCTCGCGGCGACGCGCCGATGACGGCGACCGTCCTCGGCACGAAGAAGGGGCGTAGCGACGAGACCACGCCGACGTGATCGCGCTCGTCGACACGCGCCCGCAGCGTCTCGGTATGCGCCAGTCCGAGCCGTACCTCGGCCGTCCCCGAGACAGTCTCGCGCCGCGTGTCGAAGCCCGCGTCGGCGAAGACGCGCAGCATCGCGTTGTTGTCGAGCATCACTTCGGCGACGAACTCCTCGATGTCGACCGCCGAGGCGGCTGCGGCGAGCTGTTCGAGGAGCCGTGTCGCGATCCCTTTCCCCTGAAGGTCGTCGGCAACGGCGAACGCGGCCTCCGCGGTCCGCGCGTCACGCAGGCGGACGTAGTTCGCGACGGCGACGACCCGATCGCCCTTGAGGCCGATCAACGCGCCGCGCTCGGACCAGTCGGGGTCGAGCATCGGCTCGACCATCCGCGGCTCGACGGAGGGGTGGCCGTGGAAGCGCTTGTACAGGCTCTCGTCAGAGAGGCCGCGGAAGAACTCGAGCAGACCGGTCAGGTCCTCCGTTGCAGGCGGCCGCAGCCGCATCGTCGAGCCATCCCGGAGGACGACGTCTGCGTGCTCGGGTACCGCGATGCTGGTCACGTCTCGGCAGTTTCAGTCATAGCAGGCGGCTGACAACCGAGCAGGTCACGAACAGCTCGGGCGGCGATGAGCTCCTCGCGGGCACGAATGACTGCAACCCGCACAGCCGATCCGGATGGAGAGATGTCGGCGTCGGGACGCGCCGCTGCGTTGCGTGCAGCATCGAGCTCGACGCCGAGGAAGGCGAGCCGTGCGCACACGGCGGCACGAACCTGAGCTGAGTGCTCGCCGATGCCGGCGGTGAAAACGAGCGCATCGAGCCCCCCGAGCGGGACGGCCATCGCGGCGACGGCGCCGGCGACGCGGTAGGCGAAGACGTCGAGCGCCAGCGCCGCCGCCGGCTCGTCCGAGTGCTGGAGCGCCGCCACGTCCCCCGACACGCCGGACAGGCCGAGCAGCCCGCTTCGGTGCTCGACCCCGTCGTCGAGCGCGTCCACCGAGACCCCGTGGCGAAGGAGATACACCAGCGCACCGGGGTCGACCGAGCCCGGCCTCGTCGCCATCGGCACTCCCTCGACCGGCGTGAACCCCATCGTCGTGTCGAGCGAGCGGCCGTCGCGGACGGCCGTGACCGAGCAGCCGCCGCCGAGGTGGCAGACGACGAGCCGCCGCGCCCGCACGCGTTCGCTCGACCACTGAACCGACAGTCCGTGAAAGCCATACCTGCGTATGTGCCGGCGCCACTCCGCAGGCAAGGCGTAGGTCAGCGCGACCGTGGGAATCGTCGCGTGGAACGCCGTGTCGAACACGGCGACGTGGGGGACGTCCGGCAACGCACGACGCGCCGCAGCGATCGCATCGACGGCCGGACGGTTGTGCAGAGGAGCGAGCTCCACGAGCTGTTCGAGGCGAGCGAGCAGCGCGTCGTCGACGACCGTCGGCTCGCGGAGATCGCCGCCGTGGACGATGCGATGTGCAACCGCGTCCGCCGGAACGAAGCCGTCGACGGGTCGCGACTCGTCTCCGTCGACGACATTGAGCTTGAGGCTCGTCGAGCCGGCGTTGACGACGAGGACCGTCAGCCGGGCCAGGTCCAGTTGCGAATCTCCGGCGGGTCCTCTCCGTACTCGCGCCCGTACGCACGGGCACGCAGACGGCTGTCGATCATGTCCTGCCGGAGATGATCCGCCGTGCCCGCCAGATGCGGCAGACGGTCGATCACGTCGATGACGAGATGGAACCGGTCGAGGTCGTTCAGCATGACCATGTCGAACGGGGTCGTCGTCGTCCCCTCCTCCTTGTACCCGCGCACGTGCAGGTTCGCATGGTTCGTGCGGCGGTACGTGAGCCGGTGAATCAGCCAGGGATAGCCGTGGTACGCGAACACGACAGGGCGGTCGATCGTGAAGAGGGAGTCGAACTCCTTGTCGGAGAGGCCGTGCGGGTGCTCCGTGTCCGGCTGCAGCCGCATCAGGTCGACGACGTTGACGATGCGAAGCTTCAGCTCTGGCAGGCGCTCGCGCAGGATCGCGGCGGCTGCCAGCGTCTCGAGCGTCGGCACATCGCCGCAGCAGCCGAGCACGACGTCCGGCTCCGCATTGTCGTCGTTGGACGCCCACTCCCAGATCCCGATGCCGCGAGTGCAGTGCGCGATCGCGTCCGGCATCGGCAGGTACTGCAACGCCGGCTGCTTCCCGGCGACGATGACGTTGACGTAGTCGCGACTGCGGAGGCAGTGGTCGGCGACGGAGAGCAGCGTGTTCGCGTCGGGCGGCAGATAGACGCGGATGACGTCGGCCTTCTTGTTCACAACGTGGTCGATGAAGCCCGGATCCTGGTGCGAGAAGCCGTTGTGATCCTGTCGCCACACGTGCGAGCTGAGCAGGTAGTTCAGCGAGGCGATCGGGCGGCGCCAGGGAAGGGCGCGCGTGACCTTCAACCACTTCGCATGCTGGTTGAACATCGAATCGATGATGTGGATGAACGCCTCGTAGCAGTCGAAGAGGCCGTGCCGTCCCGTCAGCAGGTAACCCTCCAGCCAGCCCTGGCAGAGATGTTCCGACAGGACCTCCATCACCCGCCCCTCGGGTGCGAGGTCCTCGTCGGTCGGCTCGAGCTCGGCGACCCACTGGCGCGCCGTGACGGTGAAGACGTCGGCGAGGCGGTTCGACGCTGTCTCGTCCGGCCCGAAGAGCCTGAAGTTGTCGGCGTTCCGCGCGATCACGTCGCGCAGGAAGCCGCCGAGAACGCGCGTCGCTTCTGCCATACCGGCGCCGGGCCGCTCGACGTCGAGGGCGTAGTCGCGGAAGTCCGGCAGCGCGAGGTCGCGGAGCAGCAGGCCCCCGTTCGCCTGCGGGATCGCGCTCATGCGCTTCTCGCCCTGGGGCGGCAGCTCGGCCAGCTCCGGCACCAGCGTTCCGGCCTCGTCGAACAGCTCCTCGGGCGCGTAGCTCCGCATCCAGTCTTCGAGCAGGCGGAGATGGTCGGGATTCGTCCGCACGTCCGTCATCGGCACCTGGTGCGAGCGCCAGGTTCCTTCGACCTGGACGCCGTCGACCTTCGCGGGCCCGGTCCAGCCCTTCGGCGACCGCAGCACGATCATCGGCCATGCCGGCCGCTCGCCGACGCCGTCCGCGCGCGCCTGCTCCTGGATCTCGGCGATGCGGTCGAGCGCCTCGTCGAGCACGGCGGCGAAGCGCTGATGTGCGTCGAGGTGGTCGTCGTCGGCCTCGATCGTGACGAACAGCGGCTCGTGGCCGTACCCGCGCATCAGCGCGGCGAGCTCCTCCTCCGGGATGCGGGCGAGGATGGTCGGGTTCGCGATCTTGTAGCCGTTCAGATGGAGGATGGGCAGCACCGCACCGTCCTTCACCGGGTTCAGCAGCTTGTTCGAGTGCCAGCTCGTGGCGAGCGGGCCCGTCTCCGCTTCACCGTCGCCGACGACGCACGCGACGATCAGTTCCGGATCGTCGAGCACGGCACCGTATGCGTGTGCCAGGGAGTAGCCGAGCTCTCCGCCCTCGTGAATCGAGCCGGGCGTCTCCGGAGCGACGTGGCTCGGAATCCCCCCGGGGAACGAGAACTGGCGGAAGAGCTGTCGCAATCCCTCCTCGTCCTCGGTGATGTGCGGGTAGACCTCGCTGTACGTGCCTTCGAGGTAGGCGTTCGCGACGAGGCCGGGCCCTCCGTGTCCCGGCCCCGTCACGTAGAGCACATCGAGGTCCCGCGCGCGGATCGCGCGGTTCAGGTGCGCATAGACGAGGTTGAGCCCAGGAGTCGTGCCGAAGTGCCCCAGCAGCCGCGGCTTGACCTGCTCAGGGCCGAGCGGTTCGCGCAGCAACGGGTTGTCGAGGAGGTAGATCTGGCCGACCGAGAGGTAGTTCGCCGCGCGCCAGTACGCGTCGAGCCTCTTCGCCTCCTCCAACGTGAGGGGCTCGGTTCTGACGGCCTCGGCCATCGCGTCCTGCAGGCTAGCGCCTGACACTCACGCCCGTGCGTGTTCCTTCGTGCCGTTCGTGTCGGCACCGACCCGCGGGTCGCCGCGGACGACGAGCACTGGGCACGTCGCACGGTGCAGGACTCCCGTCGACACCGATCCGAAGATCGCCCGCTTGACGAGACCCCAGCCGTGCGAGCCGATGACGAGGAACCGTGGCTGGAACCTTTCTGCAGCGAGGCAGAGCTCCTCGACCGGGAAGCCCCGGAGCACCAGGGTGCGTGCCTCGACGCCCGCGTCCTCGGCCTGCGCCGCTGCGGCAGCGACGATCTTGCGCGCGTCGTCTTCGCCGAGCTGCGCGAGCCCCTCGAGCGGCGGTGCCGGAGCGAGACCGACCGTCGTATACGGGATGCTCCAGACCGTCACGACGAGCAGCTCGGCCTCGAGCAGCTGCGCCAGCTCGATCGCCGTCTGCGTTGCTTTCTCGGCGGTCGGAGAACCGTCTGTCGCCAACATCACCGATTTCATGGCCTCCTCCTTTCGTCCGCGATCAGACATCCCGGCCGAGACGGCGAGCGAACTGCCGGTGCGCCTCCTCAGCCTCGGCCTGGTCTCTCGCGTGCTCCAGGCGCTCGCGCGACTCGAGTAGATACGCCGCCAGATCCTTGTCCCGCACGTCGACGCCGAGGCGCTCGATCAGGCAATTGCCGGTGAGCACGGCGCCGCCCGACTCCCAGAACGCACAGCGCTCTTTCGGACAGATCTCGAACTCGCCCTC
>DATFTK010000055.1:0-14204 GCA_035262005.1 Gaiellaceae bacterium
CGGCCGGGCCGGGCGAAGCCCTTCCCTGCGGCGTGCTGCGGCTACACTGGCGGTCCCTCGAGCGCTGGTGGCGGAATTGGTAGACGCGCTAGGAAACGGCGCGAAATCCGCTCGCTTCGCTCGCATGATGATTTCGCGCCGAGGGGCTGTCGGCGGGCGTCTTCGGCAGGGCCGGGCGAAGCCCGTCCCTGCGGCGTGCTGCGGCTACACTGGCGGTCCCTCGAGCGCTGGTGGCGGAATTGGTAGACGCGCTAGGTTGAGGGCCTAGTGGCCTTAAACGGCCGTGGAGGTTCAAGTCCTCTCCAGCGCACTCGACGCCCCCGCTTGCTGTGGACGGCTCGCCGTTGTGCGGCCTCGGACCGCTGCGACGACGCGGGCGGCCTGCCCTTTGGGAGCTGCCCCAGGCCGGGCCTGATCTCCTTCGACCTCATCCCGCTCTTGACGTCGTCCGGAGGAGTCTCTACCTTGACAGCGAACACACGTTCGCCCGACAATCAACCCTGGAGGCGGAGAATGCTGACGGGACGGCAGCAGGAGATTTGGGACTACCTCGTCGACTACGTCGACGATCACGGCTACCCGCCGACGGTGCGCGAGATCGGCGAGGCCGTGGGACTGGCGTCGCCCTCGACGGTGCACGCCCACCTTGCGAATCTCGAGCGCGCCGGTCTGTTGCGGCGCGACCCGACGAAGCCGCGCGCCCTGGAGCTCGTCGGGCGCGAGCGCGCCGAGGCGCCGTCGGCGGAGGTCGTGCGGCTGCCGCTCGTGGGCCAGATCGCGGCCGGCGGCCCGCTGCTCGCGGACCAGAACGTCGAGGATCACCTCGCCGTCCCCGAGACGCTGCGCGGCGACTTCCTCCTGCGGGTGAAGGGAGACTCGATGGTCAACGCCGGAATCCTGGACGGCGACATCGTCGTCGTGCAGCGGAGCCAGGACGCACGCAACGGCGAGATCGTCGTCGCGCTCGCCGGCGACGACGAGTCAGCTGACGAGGCGACGGTGAAGCGCTTCTTCCGCGAGAGCGGCCGCGTCCGGCTGCAGCCTGAGAACGACGCGCTTGAGCCGATCTACGCGCAGCACATCCAGATCCTCGGGCGCGTGACTGGGGTGTTCCGCGCGTTGTGAGCACGGTCGCTCCTCTGCACCGCACGCTCGAGCAGGAGCTGAAGGCGCTGTTGCGAGGCGCGAGCCTCGAGTGCCTCGTCTGCGGCGAGTTCGTCTTGCACCGCGCGGGGATGATCACGTGCCCGGAATGTCATTCGAGCCTGCGCGCAGAGGACGATTTGCAAGCAGCGCAGCTACAATTCGACTCGCAGGCCGGGTGACCGCGGGTCTTTTCGGCTCGAGGAAAGTCCGGACACCGCAGGGCAGGACGCTGGGGCGACCCAGGCGGCGAAAGCCGACGGAAAGTGGCACAGAAAGGAGACCGCCGACCGGCGAAGCTTCTCTCCGGAGACGCCGAGGCAAGGGTGAAAAGGTGGGGTAAGAGCCCACCAGCGTCGTGGCGACACGGCGGCTAGCCAAACCCCGTCCGGTGCAAGGCAAACAGGTCCCGCCATCAGGCGGCCCGCCGAGGGACCGGGTTGCTGCACAGAGGGATGGTCACCAGAAACAGAATCCGGCTTACAGGCCTGCTACGGAGAAGCCCGCGCCTCGCGCGGGCTTCTCTACTTGTGGCCGTGTTCGCGGGTGCGCCGCCACCGACCGCGGCGCTGCCGAGCTCACCGGCGCTCGTCGCACGGGCGCTCACGGAGACGCACGCGGACCTCGAGTCGGGTATCGGTCGCTGGACGCCGAAGTCGACGCCGGCGCCGCACGAGGTCGTCCTCGACGCGCTCTACGAGCAACGGCTCTACCGGTTACTCGCGCGCGAGGGCAAGCTCGCCGATGCGACCTTGCCGCTGCTTCCCGCCGGTTTGCGCGCGACGACGCGCGACCTTCTTGTCGCACACCGTGAGCTCTACCGTCTGACTCCACCGCTCCCGGCCGGCGCCGCAATCAAGGTCGGTCCTGCCGCTCCGGCGTCGTCGCTGCTCGCGTACTACGGGGAGGCAGCGCGTCGTTTCCACGTCCAGTGGAACGTCCTCGCGTCGGTCAACTTCGTCGAGTCGAAGTTCGGCAAGTTGCGCAACGCGAGCGCGTCGGGCGCGCAAGGGCCGATGCAGTTCATGCCGGCGACATGGGCGCACTACGGACTGGGCGGGAACGTGCACGACGCGCACGACGCGATCCTCGGCGCCGCGAACTACCTCCACACGTCGGGTGCGCCGCGGAGCATGCGGCGCGCGTTGCACGCGTATAACCCGTCAGCGGTGTACGTCGACGCAGTCCTCCGCTACGCGCGGCGCATGCCCGAGATGTTCTACGACCTCTACAACTGGCAGGTCTTCCTCAAGACAGCTCACGGCGAGCGGCGCGTCACGGGGCCGCGCTAGACCAGATTCGAAGCGCGCCGACGGATCTGAAGCCGAGCCGGCGGTACATGTTGACCGCCTCCTCGCTCGGCGCGAGGACCGTCGGCAGCCCCGTGTCCGCGAGCAGCGCGGCGCGGGTCACGACCGTTCCATATCCCCGCCGACGCGCCGACGCGACCGTCGTCACGCCGAACACGCCGACAACGTCGTCGAGGGTGTAGCCCATCGCCGCGGCGACCGGGTGGCCGTCAACGCGTCCGATGAACATGTGCATCGACTCGTCCGACAGCACGCTCGGCGGGTGCAAAGCCCCCGGCTCGATCGTGTCGTTCTCCTTGCCGAACCCGCGGACGCTCACCGCCTCGAATTCCTCCACCTGCTCGGGAGTCGTCACGCGGACGAGCTCCAGGCCCGCCGCGGGCGATTCCGGGAGCGGACCGGGCGGGCGGTAGAACCACGGCTCTGTCCGCCAGACCCGGAAGCCGTGCGTCGCGAGGTCGAGCGCATGCCACGCGTCGCCGACACTCCCGGGAACGTCGGCGACCGCGTCCGACGGCACGGCCGGGTCGAGTGTGATCCCGGCGAGGTAGATGTGCGGCGGCCGGTCGAGCGCGCGCCAGACGCCCTCGCGTCGAGCCGACCGAAGGCCGAGGGCCTCGAGCCATGACGCATGCCAAGCGGCGTAGGCGTCCGCGCACAGCGTCACCGGGTCGCGCATGGGCGCAGCCTACGCGGAGGGATCCCCCGAATTGAGGAAGCTCGGTCCCCCGTTTTCGGCCGAAATGACTTGCAGAACCTGCGGACTTTCATGCGGCAAGAGATACCCGAGACCAACTGCCCGGCGTGCTACGGCGCGGGCACCCGCGTGGAGGTACACCGGTCTCGGTCCGAGCTCGAAAGCGTGCTGAGCAAGTACGGGGCCGACGAGGTTCTCTTCGTCGAGGCCGACGCGAACGCGGCGATCCAGTTCGCGATGCGCGGCCGCTACGTGCAGCTCGCCTTGCCGCTGCCGGATCCGCAGGACGCGCGCTTCACGCATACGCCGTCGGGGAGAGTGCGCACTGCAACGGGGCGCGAGCGAGCGTACGACCAGGCTTTGCGCGAGCACTGGCGCTCGCTGATCGTCGCCGTCAGGGGAAAGCTGCAGTCCGTCGAGAGCGGGATCTCGACCTTCGAGCAGGAGTTCGACCGTTTTGTCGTCCCGCAGTTCGCTGCAGAGACGAAGCGGCGCGACCGCCGGGCGCCGAGGGCGGTCACCTGGCTGCTCGGTGGATCGCATTCGCTCGCGATCGCGCTCGTCGCCGCCTTCCTCGTTCCGGCATCCGCCGTCAGCGCGTTCGCGCTGCCGACCAATGTCGTCGGACAACTGGCGGCTCCGTTCCGATCCGCGGTCGTCGACGAAGGATCGGGAGGAGGGGCTGCGAGGGGCGTGGCCCTGGCTGCCGGCGGGTGGTCCCCGTCAGCCGACGACGGAGGCGCGACCTCACCCGACGGCGGGCGGCTGATCGTCTTGAGATCGAAGCTGCTGAGTAATACGGACACCCAGCCGTGGCAGGGAACCGCGACGTCCTCTCCGGCGAGCGAGCCCGCGGATCCGCCGCCCACGGTGGGCGTCCCTCCCGAGGTGAGTGCAGATGGTCCTTCGAATTCCGCCCCGCCCGCTCCGACAAACCCATCTGCTGATCCCGGGCCGCCGCCGGCGCCCGACGGGGGCTGGAGCTCGACCTCACCGCCGGTCGAGCCGGCGGCCGCCCAGCCGGTGGCCGGAGAAGACTCGCAGCCGCCGACCGACTCCGGCAGCAGCCTCGAGAGCACGGTGCCGAGTGACCCTCCGCCGGACGACGCGTCCGGCGACGCCTCGCCTCCGCCTGACGACTCGAGCTCAGCTCCCCCGCCGGCCGGCACAGGCGACCCGCCGCCCGAGGGCGGCGGCGCACCGCCCGGCAATGGCAACGGCAATGGCAACGGAAACGGCAATGGCAACGGCAACGGTCCGGGGAACGGCCAGGGCAACGGTCAGGGTCAGGGCCTCGGACAAGGGAACGGTCAGGGGAACGGCAAGGGCAAAGGCGGGAAGTAAGTGCAGTCGCCCCCTGCCGCCGCCAAGGCCAAGCGCAAGGCCCTTTTCCGCAGGCTGAGGAACCCGCGGGGGAATCCGTCCGGCGTGCAGCGGCCGCCGCGGCTGGTCCTGCGGTTCGCCGTGTCGACCGCCGTTCTGCTCGCGATCGGTGCGTTCGTCATCTTGATTTTCGTTCGGCAGCACGCGATCTCGCAGGCCGAGAGCGCGGCGGTCTTTCACTCGCGCTTCGTCGTCCGCTCAGTTCTCGGCGACCGGCTACGTCCGGGCGACTTTGCAGGCCCCGTCAACTCGGACCGCAAGGCGATGCTCGACAGCGTGGTGCAGTCCGACATCCTCGTCGGCGACAGCAGTGCGCTCGAGCTGTACAGCCGCGAGGGCCGCGTCACCTATTCGACGAGCCGGCGACAAATCGGGACGATCCCAAAGGACGCTGCGAAAGCACGCTCCGCCCTCGCCAGCGGCGACGTCGCAAAGGAGATCGAGACGATGGACGGGCGCAGGGTGCTGAAGGTCTTCGTCCCTGTTCCGTTCATCGGCTCCGACGAGCCCGCCGGCGTGCTCGCCCTCGCGCAGGACTACGGACCGATCACGCAAGCTGGCCGCAAGGGGCTCCTGCCCGTGATCGGCGTGCTGCAGCTCGTGCTGATCACGCTCTATCTGTCGCTCTTTCCGCTTCTGCGCCAGGTCACGACGCGCCTGCGCGGACAGGTGGAGCAAATCGAGAAGCTCGCGCTCTACGACGCGCTGACCGGGCTCGCGAACCGCCGCCTCTTCCACGACCGCCTCGAGCAGGCGTTCTTGCACGCGCAGCGGAACGGGACCGGATTCGCGCTGATGCTGCTCGACCTCGATCGCTTCAAGGAGATCAACGACACGCTCGGGCACCAGACCGGCGATGCTGTGCTCGAGCATCTCGCGACCCGGCTGAAGGATGTCGCGCGCGCAAGCGACACGGTCGCACGGCTCGGCGGCGACGAGTTCGCACTCGTCCTCGAAGGCGCGCAGGACACGACGAGTGCCCTGTTCGTTGCGGAACGGATCCGCCGCGCGCTCGACGACCCCTTCGAGGTAGACGGGATGTCGCTGCAGCTGGAGACGAGCATCGGAATCGCCCTCTTCCCGCTGCACGGCGACGAGGCCGAGCAACTCCTCAAGCGTGCCGACATCGCGCTCTACGCGAGCAAGGACGCACATCAGCCTGTCGTCTACGCCTCTGAGCACGACCAGCACTCGGCCGACGGTCTCAGCCTTGTCGCGCAGATCCGGAACGCGATCGAGAACGGCGAGCTCATCGTCCACTACCAACCCGAGATCGATCTCGCGAGCGGCGAGACGAAGCGCGTCGAGGCGCTCGTGCGCTGGAGCCATCCGGAACGCGGGCTGCTCCTGCCCGACTCGTTCATCCCGCTCGCACGCCAGAGCGCGCTCGTCCGGCCGATCACACGCTTCGTCCTCGAAGCCGCGCTCGGCCAATGTCGGGCGTGGCACGACCTCGGCATCGACGTCGGCGTCGCGGTCAACCTCTCCGGCCGTGACCTCGGCGACTCCCGTCTCGAGGAAGAAGTGTCCGAGGCGCTGCGGCGCTGGCGGATCGACCCTGAGCTGCTCGAGCTGGAGATCCCCGAGAGCGCGATCATGAGCGAGCGCGATCGCATTCACAAGATGCTCGCGCGGCTCAGCGACCGCGGTGTGCGTATCGCAGTCGACGACTTCGGCAGCGGCTATGCATCGCTCAGCCACCTCAAGCAGCTGCCGGTCGACGTGCTCAAGGTCGACAAGTCGTTCGTCCAGAACGTCGGCACGAACGACGAGGACGACGCGATCGTGCGCTCGACCGTCGACCTCGCCCACAGCCTCGGGATTGGGGTGGTGGCAGAGGGCGTCGAGAGCGAGGACGTGCTGGAGCGGCTGCGCGCACTTGGCTGCGACCTCGCCCAGGGGTTCTGCCTGGCACGGCCGGCGCCGGCCGCAGAGGTCACCGAGTGGCTGCTCGGGCGGAGGTCACAGGCGGCCTAGGCGCCGCCGGTACAACAGCCTTACGCGCGGAGGACGACCTCGAGCGCCGTGCCAAGACCGGGCCGCGACGTGAGCGTGAAGCCGCCTTCGATGCTCTTCGTGCGCGCCTCGATGTTCTTCAGGCCTTGGCCGGCCTCGGTCATCTGCCCGTCGAAGCCGGTGCCGTCGTCGCGGATGGAGACGAAGCGCTCGCCTTCGCGAAGCCCGATCAGGATCTGGGCCCGCTCCGCGTTCGCGTGCTTGCGCACGTTCGCAAGCCCCTCCTGCACGATGCGGAAGACCTCGATCTGCTCATCGGGTGCGAGCCGAACGGCGGGATCGATCTCGACGTCGACCTCGAGCTCTCCGTCGGCGGTGACGAACTCCACGTAGCGACGGAGCGCTGCATCGAGCGTCGCGTTCCCGGCCGCGGTCGAGAGCGCGAGGATTGCGTAGCGCGCCTCCTGCTGCGCCGCCGTGGCCGCCTCTTTCAGCCTTGCGATCGTCGGCTCCGGCGGAGCACCCTGCTCGAGCATCGTCGCGTGCGTCGAGACGGCGAAGAGGTACTGCGCGAGACCGTCGTGGATCTCGCGCGCGACGCGTGCGCGCTCCTCGGCGACCGCGCGGCCGAAGACGGCGAAGCTGATCGCGCGCCACGCGCCGACGAGCAACAGCCCATACGCAAGCAGGCGCAGGAAGTCGCCTCGCGAGACAGAGCTCGTTGCGAGGACGGGCGTGAAGATGTAGTGCAGCGACGCGAACAGCATCAGCGTGGCGCCAAGCGCGAGCCAACGGTCGAGATCCTCGCGGCGCTCGTAGAAGCGCTTTCCGAATCCGACCAGCGCCAAGAGGTTGAGCAGGGCGAGCGCCGACAACATGCACGTCAGTGCGAAGGGCGTGTCGGAATGGGGATCGAGCGGCGGCAGGCTCATCCCCGCCGAGCGAAGTGCCAGCCAGCCGAGGAAGAGGCCGAGCAGGGCGACGATGATCGTGTTGGCAAGCGCGCGCGGGCCTGAGCGGCCGCGGACGAACGGCGCCGCGGCGATGAAGACCCAGGAGTAGACCCGCCCGATCACCGCCGCCCACGCCTCCGTGCGGTGCGGCGGGTGGCCGTTGAGCACCGGGACGATCGAGAACGCCGCCGTCGACACGGCTGCGACGAGGAATCCGGTCGAGAGCAGGAGGTCGAGCCGCCGGCCTTCGACGGCGTAGCGGACGCCGGCAAGGACCGCGATGATCACCGACGCGAACGCCGCGATCGTCTGGAGCACGAGACGTAGGTTCGGGAGGCTCGCCGTGGTTTGCAGGTGCTTGTTCGTCACGAACAGCGCCAGCGAAGCGCCGAGCAGGCCGATGAGCAGGATCTCTCCTGCCAGCCACGCCTGGAAGTCGTCCCGGTCGTCGTGCCGCACGTTCACTCTTGTCGGCAGAACCTCCGCTGCCGATTAGGCGCCGCTTGCGGCGCCGCAGAGAGAGGCCGTGCGAGCTTGGCTCGCGCGGCCGTCCAACCCCGAAACCTTGGAAACGAGACGATTCGAGTTGCCAGATCGAATTGCCGATAAGTCTTTGAACCTGTGGCCGAACGAATCCTGCTCGTAGACGACCATCCGCTGACCCGCTCGGCGCTGTCCGGGCTGCTGGTGCAGCACGGCTTCGATGTCGTCGGCGAGGCCGAGGACGGAGGCGCTGCAGTCGAGCGTGCGGCAGAGCTCGCTCCGGACTTGATCCTGCTCGACCTGTCGATGCCGGGCGTCGACGGGTTGACGGCACTGCCGCAGCTGCGCGAGGCCGCGCCTCAGTGCGAAGTCGTAGTCCTCACCGCGTCGGGGACGGAGGAGAACCTCCTCGGTGCGATCCGCGCGGGCGCCGCCGGGTATCTGTTGAAGAGCGAACCGCCGGAACGAATCGTCGGCTTCCTGCGGGGGGTCGCCAACGGCGAGGCCGCGCTTTCCGGCGCGATCGCGCGGCGACTGCTCGAGCAGGTGCGGTCGAACGGCGGGCGCGGCTCGGGGGTCCCCGACTCGATCGCCGCCGTGCTCTCGGCGCGCGAGCTCGAGGTCTTGCTGCTGCTCGACGACCACCTTGCGACCGACGAGATCGCGAAGCGCCTCTTCATCTCCGAGCACACGGTGCGTTCGCACGTCAAGAGCCTCCTGCGCAAGCTCGGCGTCTCTTCTCGCCGCGAGGCGCTCGAGGCCCTGGCAAACGCACGCGGCTCCTTCTAGGCGAAGCCTTCGAGCGCGGCCGCCACGAGGCGTGGCAGGGTCAGGAGGTTGTAGCCGCCCTCCAGCACTGCGGCGACGCGCGGAGCCAGCGTGCTGCAGCGGTGTGCGAGCTCGCGGAACCCGTCGTCGGTGACATGCATGTCGACGAGGTAGATGTCCTCGTCCTCGTGAGCATCGAAACCGGCGGAGACGAGGAGCAGCTCCGGGCGGAAGCGCGACACGGCAGGCTCGACCTGCCGCTCGAAGGCGTGCAACCACTCCGTATCGCCGCCGCCGGGACGCAGCGGGACGTTCAACGTGGTCGCGCCGCCTTCACCCGGAGCGCCGGTGCCGGGATACACGCCGACCTGATGCAGCGACGCGTACAGCACGGAGTCGTCGCCCGCGAAGACGTCCTGTGTGCCGTTCCCGTGGTGGACGTCGAAGTCGACGATCGCGATCCGCCCGACGCCGTGCTCGGTTTGCATGTGACGAGCCGCGACGGCGACATTGTTGACGAGGCAGAAGCCCATCGCCCCGCTCGGCGGCGCATGGTGTCCAGGCGGGCGCACGAGCGCGAACGCGTCCGTCTCCGCGGCCTCGATCGCGCACCCGGCCGCGAGCAGGCACGCCTCCCAGCTCGTTTGCGACGCGATCGTGTTCGGATAGTCGAACCAGGTGGGCTCGGTCAGCGACTCGAGGACATTCAGGTACTCGTGCGCGTGTACCCGTTCGAGCGCGACGCGGGGGGCCGGCGTTCCTTCGCGTGCGTCGGGAAACGCCTCCAACAGCACGGCCAGCCGTTCTCCGGATTCCGGATGCCCGAACGTCGGATGAAGCCGTGCGAGCGCCGGATGCGTCAGGACGTCGATAGCGCCGCGACCCGGTCGGCGAGTGCGTTGAGCCCAAGCCCCCGCACGAAAACGGACGCCTCCGCCCATTTCGGCGTCTGACTCTTCAGGGGAGGTAAGGGGGCGGAGGCGTCTAGTGTCGCCATTCGCCGGTACATCCGGAGTTCCTCCGCCTGAGCGCCGAAGCGGCCGTCGTCGAGCATGGCCTCGAGGCTGCCGTACTGGCCCAGCAGACCGGCCGCGGTCTTCGGTCCGACGCCGCGCGCGCCCGGGATCTTGTCCGACGGATCGCCGCGCAGCGCGATGAAGTCCGGCACCTGTGCCGGCTCGACGCCGTAGCGCTCCCGTACCGCCGCCGGGCCGACGCGCGCCAACTCGCTGACGCCACGCGTCGGCTGCAAGATCGTCGTCTGGTCGCTCGCAAGCTGAAACGAGTCGCGGTCGGAGGTGACGATGAGTGCGGTTCCGCCACGCTTCTCCTCCTTGCGCGCGGCGGCGGCCAGGAAGTCGTCGGCCTCATACCCCGGTGCCTTCGCCGCGGCGAAGCCGAACGCGCGCACGAGCTCCGGCAGCAGGTCGAGTTGCTCGAGCAGGTCGTCGTCGAACACGCGACCGCTTTGGTAGCCGTCGAAGAGCTCGTGCCTGTACGTCGGCGTGTCGAGGGAGTCCCAACCGACGAGCACTGCGCGCGGCTGCTCCGATTGCCACAGCCGAACGAGGAAGTTGGAGAATCCGAGGAGCGCGTTGCCCGGCCGTCCTTCGGCGCGCCGGAAACTCTTCGGCAATGCGTGGTACGCACGATGCGCGAGCGAGTCGCCGTCGACGACGAGAAGCGGGCGGGAGGCGGGCGATGACATCCGTGAGATTCTCGGCTACGCTCCCAACGATGGCGGGGTCATCTTGGCGGGCGCTCGCAGTTGCCGGGGTTGTCGCGCTCGCTCTCGCCGGAGTGGCGGCTGCCTCGAACACCGGGACGTTCACCGATCCGGGAGGAGACTCGGAGTCCTCGCCTGATCTGACCACTGTCGCGATTACGAACGACGACGCAGGCGTCGTCACGGTCCGCCTCACCCTTGCCAACCGTTCGACGTTGGGTCCCACCGAGGGCGTTGCGATCGGGCTCGACACGGACCAAAACCCGGACACCGGCTCGGTGTTCTACGGGTCCGAGTGGGAGCTTGATCTCGAAGGTGCCGATGCGACCGCCTACCAGGCGACGCCCGACGGTGGTTACACACGAGTTGCGCCCCCTCCTTCGTATCAGGCTCACTTGAGTGGCAGCGTCGTCACGCTGACATTCAAGGCCTCCGACCTGGGGATCACATCGGGCTTCAACGTGCACGCGCTTGCGTTCGACAACAGTTTCGTCGACCTTGCCCCCGACATTCGGACCGTGAACTACCAGCTTCAGTCGGGAGCGACCGCACCGCTGCTGAACCCGGATCGGCGGGCTCCGATCGACCAAGCCATTCGATCGGCGGGCACGCACGGGAAGGCCGTCGAGCTCTTCTACTTTTCGCTGGACGGACGCGGGGAGACCGCCGACTCGTTCGTGGTGTACAAGGGCAAGAAGGTCGTCAAGAGACTCCACACGGCGCTGGCCGACACGAATCCGTACCTCTTGTACTCCATGCGCTGGAAGGTGCCGAAGAAGACCAAGGGCAAGCTGCGCTTCTGCGTCAACTCGGTCGACCGCGCCGGGAACAAGAGCAACACCAGTTGCGCGGCGCTGACGATCAAGTAGCACCGCTGCGCTCATAGATCGTCGCTGAGTCGTTCGATCTCGGTCATCAACCGCTCGGTCGCCTTCCGTGCGTCCAGCCCGTCGAGGTCGATCGGCTTCCCGTAGCGCACCCGAAGCGGCCCGAGCCGCGACAGCCGGTCAGTGCCCGCGATGGCCGCCGGCACGAGCGGCGCCCCGGCCTCGAGTGCAATGCGTGCAGCGCCCGTGTGCGAGCGCTGCTGGTACTTCTTGACGAGGCCTTTCCGCGCGCGTGTCCCGTGCGGGAACATCACGACCACGTGCCCGTCGCGCACGAGCTCGATCGCCTTGTTCATCGCCTCGAGGTCGCCCTGGCCGCGGCGAACCTTGAAGGCGCCGCCTGAGCTGATGATCGGCCCGAGCGGCCACCAGAAGAGCTCCGACTTCGCCATGAAACGGAGGTAGCGCTTCGGGAAGAGCGGTAGCCCGAGCGGCCACGGGTCGAAATTCGACAAGTGGTTGGCCGCCAAGACGAAGCCGCCGTTCTGAGGCACATTCTCGACACCCTCCGCACGCAGCCGGTACAGCCACTTGACCGGCTGCGAGATGATTCCGACAAACCTGTAGAAGAGGCTTGGCCGCACGTCGCCAAGTATCTCCGGCTGGCGGTCCTTCGAAGGGTCGCAAGGCATCGCTTGCGATGCCTCGAAAGGTCATACGGGCTCTGCCCGTACGACCGGCTAACGCACAATCCCAGGAGAAGAGCGGTTCCGAACCATCTTTCCAAGGGTCGCGAACCATCTTTCCAAGGGTCGCGAGGCATCGCTTGCGATGCCTCGAAAGGTCATACGGGCTCTGCCCGTATGACCGGCTAACGCACAATCCCAGGAGAACAGCGGTTCCGAACCATCTTTCCAAGGGTCGCTATGGTGACTCCATGGGTAAGACCCTCGTAATTGCAGAAAAGCCCTCTGTCGGCCGCGATCTCGCGGGGGCGCTCGACGGCCCCTTCCAGCGCCGCAAGCTCGACGACATCAAGCCGAAGCGCGGCCGGAAGAAGGCCGAGGAAGAGACCGCGGAAGAGGTCGTCGAGAAGGCGACCTCGAAGCCGAAGTCCACGCGCACGACGCGGGACGAGGCCGTCTTCCTCGAGTCGGACGACTACGTCATCACCTGGGCGGTCGGCCACCTGGTCCAGTTGGCCGAGCCCGAGGAGTACGACGAGAAGTGGAAGAAGTGGCGCATGGCCGACCTGCCGATCGTTCCGCCGAACGGCTTCAAGCTCGTACCGCGCGACGCGAAGGCGAAGAAGCAGTTGAAGCTGATCGAGACGCTGCTCAAGCGCGACGACATCGACCAGGTCATCAACGCATGCGACGCCGGCCGCGAGGGAGAGCTGATTTTTGCCTACGTCTACGAGTCGGTGTTCGGCGCTTCGGCGACGAGCGAGAATCCGCCCAAGCCGGTCGAACGCCTGTGGATCTCCTCGATGACCAAGCAGGCGATCCGTGAAGGCTTCGAGCGACTGCGCCCAGGCCCGCAGATGAACTCGCTCGAGCTCGCGGCGCGCTCACGCTCCGAGGCGGACTGGCTCGTCGGCATGAACGCGACGCGCGCCGCAACGATCCGCGGCCGTGCGTGGGTCGGCGGCGTCGTGTCGCTCGGCCGCGTCCAGACGCCGACGCTCGGGATGATCGTGAAGCGCGAGCGCGAGATTCAGGCGTTCGTGCCCGAGCCGTACCGGCTCGTGCATGCGACCTTCCAGCCGCCGTACCAGGGCATCTGGTTCGAGGGCGACGAGACCCGCATCTTCGGCGACCTCGAGCGCGCCGACCGGATCGTGGCCAAAGTCTCCGGCCAGGACGGCACGGTCGAGAAGGTCGAGCGGAAGGAACAGTCGGAGCGCGCGCCGCTCTTGTACGACCTCACGTCGCTGCAGCGCGACGCGAACCGGCGCTACGGCTTCTCCGCCCGCCGCACGCTGCAGGCGGCGCAGTCCCTCTACGAAGGCAAGAAGGCGCTCACGTATCCGCGCACGTCGTCGCGGTACCTGTCGGGTGACATGGTCCCGCAGTTGAAGCCGACGGCTGCGACGCTCGAGCCGATCGCGGACTTCCGCAAGGCGGCCGAGTACGTACTCGCGCTCGACCAGCTGCCGCTCCAGCGCGTCGTCAACGACGCGAAGGTCGACGACCACCACGCGATCATTCCGACGGACGTCGAGCACGACGTCGAGTCGTTCACACCCGACGAGCGGCGGGTGTTCGACCTGGTCGCGCGACGCTTCCTCGCCGTCTTCCATCCGCCGGCGCGCTACGCACGCACGACGGTCATCACCGTCGTCGAGGAGGAGCGCTTCCGCACCCGCGGCAAGGTCACGCTCGAAGCGGGTTGGCGCTCGGTCTACGGCGTCGAGCCGGATCACGAAAGGCAGTCGGAGGACGAGGAGCGGGAAGGCGGCGAGATCCCCGCGCTGCAGGAGGGCCAGACGGTCCGCTGCATCGCCGCGGAGATCGAGGACAAGATGACGAAGCCACCGCCTCGCTATACCGAGGCGACGTTGCTCTCCGCGATGGAGACCGCGGGCAAGCTGATCGACGACGAGGAGCTGCGTGAGGCGATGAAGGACTCTGGGCTCGGCACGCCTGCGACGCGTGCGGAGACGATCGAGGTCTTGATCCGTCGCGAGTACATCGAGCGCGTCGGCAAGGACCTGCAGGCGACGCCGAAGGGCATCCAGGTGATCACGATGCTCGAGGAGCACAAGCTCACCTCGCCCGAGCTGACCGGCGACTGGGAGCACAAGCTCGCCGAGATCGAGCACGGCCGCGGCGACCGCACGGCGTTCATGAACGGCATCGCCGACTTCGCGAAGGAGACCGTCGACCAGATCGCCGCGCTCGACAAGGAGAAGCTCCGGCCCGAGCGCGTGGAGCTCGGTCTCTGCCCGCGGTGCGG